>CAIYNH010000036.1 GCA_903927495.1 uncultured beta proteobacterium | reverse complement strand
TCCCGGACGGGCAAGCCCGATCGTCATGAGGAACAGAATTGCCCGCTTTTTCCCATTTGTTTCCTGGTGGCCCTTGCGTGGCGAGACCCTCAGAACTGATCTGATAGCTGGCATAACCGTCGCGTTGGTGCTCATTCCGCAATCTATGGCCTACGCCCAACTGGCAGGGATGCCGGCCTATTACGGCCTGTATGCTGCCTTCCTGCCGAGTATGATCGCGGCGCTGTGGGGATCGTCGGCACAACTGGCTACCGGACCGGTAGCGGTGGTCTCGTTGTTGACCGCATCAGCACTTGCACCTCTGGCCGCATCCGCCTCTGAACAGTTTATTGCGCTCGCAGTGCTGCTGGCGCTGATGGTCGGTTTGATTCAGTTGACACTGGGTGCGTTCAAGCTCGGTGTGGTGGTGAACTTTCTTTCGCATCCGGTGATTGTCGGGTTTACCAATGCAGCCGCCATCATAATTGGACTCTCCCAGATCAACAAGCTGTTCGGCATTTCGATCGGGCGCAGTGAATATTTTTTGAGCGATGTAGCGGGAATGCTCCAGCAGGTCAGCGCGTTGCACGTGCCGACGTTAATGATGGGTGTCGGCGCGTTTGTCATCATCATCGCCATGAAGCGCTTTACGCCGCGACTGCCCAATGTGCTGTTTGCGGTCGCGCTGACGACGCTGGCAAGTTGGGGCATTGGCTTCGAGCACAACAGTACGAGCCGGGTTGAGTACATCATGGACCGTGATGTTGGCATGCTGGCGCAGGAATTCATGCGGACTGAAACACATACTGTGGAACTGAAGGAGCACATTACCCAGCATGCCGCCGAACTCAAGCAATTGCAGCAACAAGGCACCAGCAGTCAGCATGTCGCGGCCGTACGTTACGAGATTGAGTTGCTGCAGTTGGAGTTGCGCAATGCCGATGCTGAAAATCGCAAGAACAGCCGCTCCTTGCGCAACTTCATTTTCCAGCGCGTCCCGGAGCAGGGTGAGGTCAGCCCGAGGCTCTATCTTGATGGTCAGGTGCCCGTTGGAGAGACATCAGACCGCTATCGCTGGCGCATAGGCAGTCTACGCAACGGTGAACTGAAGTTGCTGGGTGGTGGCGAAGTGGTGGGCAGCATTCCTTCCGGGTTGCCACCGCTTTCGTTACCGGGCTTCGGTTGGAGCGACATTGGAATGTTGCTTTCCAGTGCCTTGATCATTTCACTGGTCGGTTTCATGGAGGCCATCTCCATCGCCAAAGCGATGGCCGCCAAAACCAAGCAGCGCATTGATCCGAACCAGGAATTGCTAGGTCAGGGTCTGGCCAACGTGGTGGGCAGTCTGTGTCATTCCTTTCCAGTAAGTGGCTCGTTTTCTCGCTCTGCGGTCAATCTCAACGCCAACGCCAGGACCGGCCTGTCGTCCGTTTTCGCCAGTGCCATCGTGCTGCTGACTCTGCTATTTCTGACACCACTGCTGTACCACCTGCCGCAAGCGGTGCTGGCTGCGGTCATCATCATGGCGGTTAGCGGCTTGATCAATTTTCCCGCTC
>CAIYNH010000035.1 GCA_903927495.1 uncultured beta proteobacterium | reverse complement strand
GCCCTACCGCGTGCTGCGCAAGTTGTTCAACAAAGAGTCGGTCATGGCTGAGCAAGCTTCGTCTTTGTACCGCACCGCACCCTACGTTATTTTCAGCTGCATGTTGCTGGCCTGTGCCATCATTCCAACCTTGTCTACCGATTTGCCGCTGTCACCGGCAGCAGACGCGATTGCCCTGGTAGGTTTGTTCGCACTGGCACGGGTTTTTATTTCTTTGGCTGCTATGGATGTGGGCACGGCCTTTGGCTCGTTAGGGGCGCGGCGTGAGATGTTGGTTGGCTTTTTGGCTGAGCCGGCGCTGCTGATGGTGCTGTTTTGTGCCTCCATGATCACCCGCTCAACCTCACTCACTGCCATTGTCGAAACCCTCGCGCACCGAGATCTGGCTATTTACCCGAGCATGTTGTTGGCTGGCGTGGCGTTTACCATGGTCTCACTGGCTGAGAATGCGCGCGTACCGGTGGACAACCCGGATACCCATCTGGAACTTACCATGATTCACGAGGCGCTTATTTTGGAGTATTCGGCGCGCCATTTGGCTTTGCTGGAGTGGGCTGCCAGTCTGAAATTATTTGCCTATTCCTGCATTGGGCTGGCATTGTTCTTTCCTTGGGGTGTGGCACAGGCAGACTCGCCCCTGGCTTTGCTGGTGGCTCTGCCGGTGCTGGTATTTAAACTGGCCATTGGCGGTGTGCTGTTGGCTTTGATTGAGACGGTGAGCGCCAAAATGCGGATTTTTCGGGTGCCCGAATTTCTTGGCACCGCCTTCCTGTTGGCTGTGATTGGTTTGCTGGTCAACGTGCTGTTGGGGGCCGCATGATCAAATTCCTGCCCCAACTGATTAACCTGTTTGCGACACTGATTTTGCTGCTGTCGTTTGCCATGATTTCGCAACGGCGCATTGTCTCCCTGATCAATTTGTTCATGATTCAGGGCGCAGCGCTGGTCGCTGCCTCATTTTTACTGGGCTATGTGACACATCAGCCCGACTTGTATGTGTCGGGTACCTTGACGCTGGTGTTGAAAGTTTTTTTTATTCCCTGGATGCTGCATCGGGTGATTCGCAAGCTCAATGTGCGCTGGGATGTGGAGACTCTTTTAAATATACCTACCACCATGTTAGTGGGTATTGCTCTGGTAATTTTTTCGTTTAGCCTGGCGCTGCCGATTTCGCGCTTGTCGGACTCAATTGCTGGTGGCTCCCTTGGAATCGCGCTGGCTTGCGTCATGCTTTCTTTCATGATGATGATTACCCGCTCCAAAGCCGTGCCTCAGGTCATCGGCTTTTTGTCGATGGAAAACGGACTGATTTTTGCAGCAACCACGGTCACCAACGGCATGCCCATGATCGTGGAATTTGGCATTGCTTTGGATGTGCTGGTGGGGGTGCTGATTTTGGGCGTGTTCATGTTTCAGATTCGCGAAAAATTTGACAGCCTGGACATCAACAACCTTGAAACCCTCAAGGAAGACTGAGCATGCACCCCCTGTTTTTTGTTCTTGGCATTCCTTTGGCAGGTGGCATCGTGCTGGCCTTGACTGGGCATCGCCCATATGCGCGCGACATCAACGTGTTTTTTAGCTTTGCTACCTTTCTGGCAGCCTGTTTCCTGACTGTGCAAGTGGTGTCAGATGGCCCTCAACTGGTCTGGGCAAAGCAGTTTTTCATCGATCCCCTGAACGTTTTTCTGGTCACTCTTACCGCCTTTGTGAGTTTGACCACCGCCATTTTTTCACGCCCTTATATGCGAATTGAACAGGATCACGGCAAGATGACACCGTCACGCATGCGGCTTTACCACAGTATGTATCAGTTGTTCAGTTTCACTATGCTATTGGGCTTTACCACCAACAACCTGGGCATTATTTGGGTGGCGATGGAGGCGGCCACGCTGACCACCGTGCTGTTGGTCAGTGTTTATCGCACCTCGGCCAGTTTGGAGGCCGCCTGGAAGTATTTCATTCTGTGTGGCGTTGGCATTGCTCAGGCCTTGTTTGGTACGATTTTGTTGTACATGGCGGCTGACAAGGTGCTGGGTCCGGAAAACGCTACCTTGTTATGGACCAATTTGAATGCTATCAAAGGCCAGCTTGACCCCACCATCATCACTCTGGCGTTTGCTTTTTTACTAATTGGTTACGGCACCAAAATCGGCTTGGTACCACTGCACAGTTGGTTGCCAGATGCCCACGCCGAAGGCCCTACACCCGTCTCGGCGGTGCTTTCAGGTTTGTTGCTCAATGTTGCCATGTACGCAGTGCTGCGCTGCAAGGTTCTTACCGATGGGGCCTTGGGGACCCAGATGGCGGGCCAGCTTATGATGGGTTTTGGCTTGCTGTCGGTGACCGTGGCGGCATTTTTTCTGTCACGTCAAAAAGATGTCAAACGCATGTTTTCGTACTCCAGCATAGAGCACATGGGTCTGATTACCTTTGCTTTTGGTATGGGTGGACCGGTGGCGAATTTTGCGGGTTTACTGCACATGACGGTGCATTCGCTGGTGAAGTCAGCCATTTTCTTTACGGTGGGGCACGCCACCCAAAAGGCTGGTACCCAGGTGATGAGCGAGATTCGTGGCCTCATCAAAGCCAACCCGACTGTGGGTTGGGGACTAATGCTGGGGGTCATGGCGATACTGGGCATGCCGCCCTTTGGCGTCTTTGCCAGCGAATTTCTAATTTTGACGACGGCCATGCGCGAACAACCCTGGGCCGCACCGTTCTTATTTCTGGCGCTCGGTGTCGCCTTCGCCTCGATCCTGATACGGGTCTTGCCGATGGTGTTTGGTGAAACTCTTCTCAAACCGCTGGCGCATCCGCCTGCACTGGTGCCGGTCTTCGTGCATTTGGCCTTGGCCTTGGTGCTGGGCCTGTTTATTCCGCCTTACCTGAACGGCTGGTACGTTCAGGCTGCAGCCATGTTGGGAGGCTGAACCGATGAAAATAACAGGGCTTGATGTTGAATTTGTCGCTTTGCCGGGGCCGATGCCGGTCTGGCAAGGTCAAGTCACCTCTGAGGAATGGCAAAAAGCAGCCACCCAGGTCGTCGAGGTCGGTGGCCGCTTGCTTGCTTTATGGGCTGATTCTGCTATTAATGTAGTAGCTCACAATGCTTCTTCGACGGGCTATGGAGCCGTATTCGTTGCTTATGTCACGCTCGATGGTTTGTTCTGGTTAAGCTTGCCACTGGCACTGAAGGAAGGTCTGTTGGTCTATCCAGACCTGGCTCCAATTTTTCCGGCAGCATCAAGGATGCAACGTGCCGCCGCAGATTTGTCTGGGATTCATGCTGAGGGTGCACGCGATCAGCGTCCTTGGCTTAACCACGGGGCCTGGCCGAGTCATCGTCCCCCGCTGCGGCAAGATGCCCGGAACTTGCCAGTGTTTGCGGCCACTGAATTGGTGGACTACCCGTTTGTGCGCGTGTCAGGCGACGGTGTGCATGAGATCGCCGTCGGTCCGGTGCAT
>CAIYNH010000034.1 GCA_903927495.1 uncultured beta proteobacterium | reverse complement strand
TGCCGGCGCGGCGATTCGCCAGTTTTTTGTGATGCGCCATGGCTTCCTGCTGGGCCGCAACGGCAACCCGCTCGGCTACGCGCTGGTGGGGGTGGCGGCATTGCTGTCATTGTTCGGTTGGCTAAGCCCCAAGGCGGAGTCTGAAACTTCAAGAATTGCTACAGAATCCGTAGCTTCTAAAGCAATTGACACTAGCGTTGGAGGGCCAATTGGTTATGCCATATTGCAACCCATCCTGGCCCAGCGCTGTTACCTTTGCCATGGCGCACAGGTGCAAATGAAAAACGTTCGGCTCGATTCACCTGAGAACGTCAAACTGCATGCACAAAACATGTACCAGCAGGCCGTGGTCAAGAAAATCATGCCAATGACCAACGCCACCGGGATCTCCGAGGCCGAGCGCTTGGTCATCAAGCAGTGGTTTGAGACCGGGGCAAAAACCGATTGAAAGAATTTCCTTGATGCCACCATGAGGCTCATTCTTGAGATGCCTAAGCATTAAAAATGTAGCTATAAATACTACACTATTGATAGCTTAATATGCTAGCGACGTATGCTATTTAAACCATTTTTACACCATATAAATTCGATCGAAAAGAATTGGCTTTATTCTCATATCGGACGGGATCACGGCTGAATCTGTGCAGTCACCAGCCAGTCGGCGCTAAATGGGCGGGTCTGATGATGAGCACGACTGAGTGAAAGGCAGCTTTACCACTTGCAGCGTGACGTGCGTAATCTCAAACCGGTCATGCATTTGTTTTGTGGCCATTTGCAAAAATGCATCATCTGGATGGCCTTGTGGCATAACCAGATGAGCGGTCAGCGCGACTTGCGAAGTGCCGGTGGCCCAAATATGCAGATCGTGCACTTGGGTGACACCCGGTAACGCACCCAGGCAATTACGCACCGCCAGCAGTTCAATTCCGTCAGGTACCCCGTCAAATAGCAAATGCAGGGACTGCCTGAACAAGTCCCAGGTGCCCCACAAAATCACCGCCGCAATGACAAGACTCACGACCGGGTCGAGCCAGGACCAGCTCAACCACAGCGTCAGCGCGCCAGCCACCACGACACCTGCCGAGACCACGGCATCGATGGCCATGTGCATGAAGGCACCCCGAATGTTCAAATCACCGTCGCGCCCACGCACGAACAGCAAGGCCGTAGCGCTGTTGATGACAATGCCCATCCCAGCCACCACCATGATGGTGACTCCCTGCGCCGGATCCAGCACGTGTGTCGAAAATAAGCGGCCAATCGCTTCCCAGGCCAGACCACCAATGGCTAACAGCAACAAAAGAGCATTGGCAAAAGCGGCCAGGATACTGGCACGCTTCCAGCCGTAAGTGTGGCGGGCATTGGGACTCAGTTTGAGCGCCAGTGCGCCACCCCACGCCAGCACCAAGCCGGCCACGTCGCTCAGGTTATGACCAGCATCGGCGAGCAGGGCCAGCGAGTTAACCCGCCATCCGTAAAACGCTTCAATGGCAACAAACACCAGATTCAGCACAATGCCGATGGCAAAGGCACTGTTGAAATTTGCCGGTGCGTGGCTATGGCTATGGCTATGTTCGGCAGTCATTGATTACTTTCTGGCTGGTTAACCGACTTACCCACTGCATCCATGATCTTGGGGGTCGGGCAAACACTATCAGCGCCTGAATATCGAATTCAAGAGCTACCCAAGCTTATGCTAACAAAGTCCTGTAAAGCTTAGCAAATAGGCACAATGAGCTACAAACTCTATAGCATTATGGGGGTGTCATGCGAAGCGGTTTTGCGGTTAACTTGCGTGCCACTGGTGGCAGAAAAATGTCACAGGAACACCCGTGACGTAGGCGATACCAAAAGTCTTCCACACCGAGCCACAGACCTTGCTGTCGCAAGACAAGCCAAGACCCCAACGCTAGAGTTGCTTTCGAAGTGGCGTCAGGCGACGCCCAGCCACTGCTCAATCTTGTCCCGACTCGGCACACCACCTGCGTGCACCACCTTGCCGTCAATGACCACACCGGGGGTGCTCATGATGCCGAATCCCATGATGTCGCGCAGCTCTTCCAC
The DNA here is from genome assembly GCA_903927495.1 of uncultured beta proteobacterium. Lineage (GTDB taxonomy): Bacteria > Pseudomonadota > Gammaproteobacteria > Burkholderiales > Burkholderiaceae_C > Rhodoferax. Next base: position 2,497 of record CAIYNH010000034.1, on the reverse strand, counting down.
CTTTTCCAGTTTGACTGCTACGCCTTTGGCTTTAGCCACCTGCTCTATGAGGGCGATGGTGTTTTTGCAATTGGCGCAACCTGTGCCGAGTACTTTGATGTCCATGATGTTTTCCATTCAAGTTAAAAATCTGTTGCCCAATTACTCACGTTCCATCTCCAGGTAGGTGGCGTTGGCCAGTTGTGGCAACCAAACCTCGGCATGTTTCAGATGTGCAAAGGGTTTGCCGTCGAAGCTGTTAACAGCCGCACTGATGTCGAGGTCGACATCCAGCGCCTTTTTCATGTGCCCCCGCAGCGCCAGCAGCAAGTCACGGGTCTGGGCTTGTGCCGTGGCAAGTTGTGTCAAGCTGCCATGGCCAGGCACAATAATTTGTGGCTTGATCTGCTCAATCAGTGCAAACGACTTGAGCCATGTTTTGCTGCTGCTGACCGGCAGCAGACCCAGAATCCGATCCACGTAGACCACGTCGCCTGCGAACAAGACCTGCTTTTGCGGTAACCAGACCAGCGTATCGCCAGGGGTATGGCCACCACCGCGGTACTTGAACTCGATGACGGTGTCACCCAGGATAAGCTGAGCGTTGTCTTCCTGAATAAAGCGTAGGGGCAGCGTCGGCTCAGTGCCTGACAGCCGCTCTTTCAGCACCTTCAAGCCCTCCAGGTGGTTGCCGGCACGTGACTTCATGTCGGCTTCGGCACGGGCATGGGCCATGGTCTCGATGCCTTTCGCCTTGAAGTAGCCGTTGCCCAACCAGCGGTGGTCCTGACCGCCGGTGTTAAAGACCCATCTGATCGGCACAGATGTAATTTTTTTAACCGCTGCGTGTATTTTTTCTGCCACCTGATAGCTTGCGCCACTGTCGATCAGCATGGCACCGGCAGGGGTGACGATCAGGCCAATATTGGCGTTGAGCCCCTCGTTGTCATAGTTGCGCCCGTCAGTATCACCAATGTAGGCGAAAACACCATCAACCACAGGCACGAAGCTGACTTCAACCGCTCTAGCAACTTCCGCCCCAAGGCTTGCAAGAGCGGCAAGCAGCAGCGCTGATATCCAGGGTTTCATTCAATTGCCTCGCGGTCGAAAGTTAGTGGCTCTGTAGTGCCAACTCACAGCACGGCATTAAACACATAGCCCACCAGCAAGATGCCGCTTGCCACGACCGCCACGAAGGTGGCAATCAACCTGAGCTTGAGCACCTTGCGCAGGATGATCATCTCCGGCAGCGACAGCGCAATCACACTCATCATGAAAGCCAGCACAGTGCCCAGGGCCGCACCCTTGGCCAGCAGCGCCTGCACGATGGGAATCACGCCTGCCGCATTGGTGTACATCGGTACGCCAATGACCACAGCCAATGGCACCGACCACCAGGCATCACGCCCCATGAAACTGGCCATGAAGTCTTCCGGCACGTAGCCGTGAATCAGGGCACCGAGTGCGATACCAAGCAGAATATAGGGCCAGACTTTGCCCACGATCTCGCGCACCGATGAAAACCCCGCATCAATGCGCTCAGCCAGTGTGACACCAGCGTCTTCAAACCGAGCTGAAGTTTTGGGCATATCGCGCACCCAATCTTCCAGATAGGTTTCCATCTTGAGGCGACCAATGATCCACCCCGCCACGATGGCGACGCACAGGCCCAGGCCCAAATACAGCAACGCAACTTTCCAGCCAAACATGCCGAACAACAGTGTCAAGGCGACTTCATTCACCATCGGCGCGGATATTAAAAACGAAAAAGTTACCCCCAAAGGCACCCCCGCCTGCACAAAACCAATAAACAGTGGCACCGCCGAACAGGAGCAAAAGGGTGTCACGATGCCCAGCGTTGCGGCCATGACATTGGCAACGCCCTCGGTCTTGCCAGACAGCATGGCCCGTGTTCGCTCAGGCGTGAAGTAACTGTTGATCATGCCCATGACGAACACCACGCCGGTGAGCAGCATCAACACCTTGGGCGTGTCGTAAAAAAAGAACTGCAAGGCACTTCCCAAGTGGCTGGCACGGTCCACCGGCAAGGCCAGCACCAAGGCCTCGGCGGCAGGGTCAAGGCTTTGATAAAGCGTCAGCCAGACCATGCTGGCCAAAATCAGAAAACCAAACGGTTGACGTGCCGGCCAGGCTTTGAGGGGTGCAGTGAGTGCGGTCATGCAGTGAAGACGGAACTCATGACAAAAAGACGCACCACTTTGAATAAAATAGCAAAATATCCCGTATAGCTTATGGTACAAGCATTACACACTATCAAATTTATAGTAATTAGATATTCATGCGAGGCACAAAATCGCTCACCCGACCGGATTCATCCATTTTCACCTGACAGGCTTGACTCATCTGGGCACGCAGACGCACCCTGGCGCGCTGCACGCGCGATTTGGCGGCACTCAGGCTCAAGCCTTTCAGTTTGGCAAACTCGGCTTGCGCCATGCCCTGCAGATCACACAGTGTGATGGCTTCGCGGTCTTGCGGGCTCGCCGCTCGGAGCCAT
>CAIYNH010000033.1 GCA_903927495.1 uncultured beta proteobacterium | reverse complement strand
TGGGTTCAATTTGGGCTGACAAGGTCTTGAGTTGGGTGTCCACCTCGCGCTGGTAGACCTCGGCTACCTCCTGCATCATGCCATCCAGATCACCGGTCTCTTCGCCCACGGCAATCATTTGCAGCACCACCGGTGTAAAAACTTTGGAGGCAATGGCATTTTTAAGCACACTGTCACCTCGCTCAATGCCTTCCTTCATTCGTTCAATGACGCGGCGCATAAAGGCGTTGTCCACAGCCAGGGCGACTGAAGCCAGCCCCGTTGTAATTGGCACGCCGCTGCGCAGCGACAAGGCAAAACTGCGACAAAAACGTGCGAGTGTGGCTTTGGTGACGATGGTTCCGGCTATCGGTAAATGCATTTTCAAACGATCCCACCAGAGTCGCCCGGCCTTGGTGTTGACCCAGGACTTAAATCCCAAAGTGGTCGCTACAAAAATCAAAAGCAGCAGCCACCAATAATTAAGCATAAAGCTTGAAAAGCCAATCAAGATGCGTGTCACCAACGGCAGTTCCGCATGGAAAGATGCAAACACTTTGGAGAATGCGGGGATCACAAAGAGGTTGATCACTACCATGGCGCCGGCCATGGCGGTCATGACAAATGCCGGATAGCGCAGCGCAGTTTTTACCCGTTCCTGCATGTCGCGTTCAAATTCGAGATGCTCATAAAGGCGAAAGAACATTTCGTCCAGCTGGCCAGTGACTTCTCCGACCTGAATCATGCTGCAATAAAACTGATTGAATACTTTTGGGTGCCGGGAAAAGCACGCAGACAACTCCCGGCCTGCCTGCAAATTTGCCAAAACTTCCGCAATGACAGTCGCAAATGCAGCATTGTTGGCAGACTGTCGTAAGCCTTCCAATGCGCGCAATATCGGCACACCTGATTTAAGCAGGGTGTTCATTTGCCGGGAAAATAATTGCAGATCCTGATGTGAAACGCCGCTGCCCAGCATATCTTTGAGCGATGCCATGACATCAACCGTGCTGGCAGTAGCCGTCGTTCCAGCAGATTGGATGGTCAGCGGTGTGATGCCCTGACCGCCCAAGCTGGCAGCTGCGGCTTGCATACTCATGGCATCGAGTTTGCCTTGAACGGCTTGACCCTGGCGATTGCGTCCGGTATAAGCAAAGCTGGACATTGCGCGCTGCCTGCTCAGTCTTCGAGTTGATAACTGACCTTCATGGCCTCAGCCACCGTGGTCACTCCAGTGGCAACCAGAGTGGCCGCATGATGCCGAAGAGTATGCGGGCCCAACTCGGCACGGGCTGCGTCCATGAACTCCGCCGGGTTAGCGTGGGTTGCAGCATTGATCAAGGCTCTGGACATTTCGAGAAATTCATACACCCCCGTTCGACCAAGGAATCCAGTGTTGTTGCAGTGATTGCAGCCGTGGCCTATTTTTTGTCGCACGGGCGACTCAGCACTCAGAGCCACGCGCAGCCAGGCTCGCTCATGGTCATCCAGCGCCTCGTCACTGCAGCAGCGCGGACACACTTTGCGCACCAAGCGCTGCGCCAGCACACCTTGCAGCGAGGTCGCTACCAAAAAAGGTGCCACCCCCATATCGATCAATCGCAGTGGTGAACTGGCTGCGTCGTTGGTGTGTAAGGTGGATAAAACCATGTGCCCTGTCATGGCTGCACGTAAACCTATCTGAGCCGTTTCTTGGTCACGCATTTCCCCGACCAGCACCACGTCTGGGTCTTGCCGCAAGGCAGAGCGCAGTACTTTGGAGAAGCTCAGGTCAATTTTTTCATTGACTTGCACCTGGTTGATGCCAGCCAAGCGGTACTCCACCGGATCTTCTACAGTGATGATTTTTGTCTCGCTGCTGTTGAGCTCTTCCAGCGCAGCATACAGGGTGGTGGTCTTGCCGCTGCCGGTTGGGCCCGTGACTAGCACCAGGCCGTTGGGTCGATGGATGGCGGCACGAAAGCGGGCCAGCATTCCCTGGGGCATGTCCAGATCATCCAGCCTGGAAACTCCTTCGGTGCGGGCCAGCAAGCGCATGACAATCGACTCGCCATACTGGGTTGGCATGGTTGAGATGCGGATATCCAGTGGCCCCTTGCGCGATTTGATAACAAATCGGCCATCTTGGGGCAAGCGCTTTTCGGAAATGTCGAGCCCACTGATGAGCTTCAGTCGCAGCCCCACCGAGGGTGCAATTTTCATGTCGGCGGTGGGTTGTGCCTGCAGTACGCCATCGATCCGAAAACGAATTTGCAGGCGACCTTCCTGCGGCTCGAAGTGGATGTCAGACGCGCGGGCCTGCACCGCGTCGTCAAACACGGTTTGCAGCAAGCGCACCACCGGGGCATCTTCCTGGGTATTGCCGGCCAGCAACTGGCCGAAGTCGGTGACATCACCCACATCGGCTTCGAGTGCCTTGGCTAGTCCGGAAATTTCCTGGGTACGCCGGTACACCCGGTCGATGACTTGCAGCACCTGACCTTCGATAACTACCGCCAACTCAATGGTGGTCTTCAAGATCCGTGTCAGTTCGTCGTAGGCGCTGAGGTCGGTGGGGTCTGACATGGCGACCAAG
>CAIYNH010000032.1 GCA_903927495.1 uncultured beta proteobacterium | reverse complement strand
GTTAGCAAAGCTAAATCCAGCCTATAGGTATCTTCGGATTGAAGTGGATGGACGCAGCCCGGCTTTACTGGTGTTGGGGTACGTCGATCCACATCCCCAGGGTGATATTGAGGTTTGGTATTCGGCCAAACAAGAACTGGTCAAACTCCAGAACGGACGCATTGTCGGTACCGCTGGGCTTGAAGTTGACTGGCGAGCTGTTCGGTTTCCTTCTGCTCCGCCCGCATGGACTGAGCTCAACCCCGTCGGCAACGCCTATCAACGCCTGCGTGACGAAATGCCTGGTTATCGTTATGCCGTCGGTGAACGGATGGAAATCAAACCCTGGGCTGATCTGCCACCGATCAAACTTGCTGATTCTCTGCCAAATAAGCAGGCTCTGACCTATCACTGGTTCCGCGAAGCCACGCTGGACGACAAGGCCGAACGATTGCCGCCCTCATGGTTTGCGTTGGGGTGGTACAACGGAAAAAATAACGTGGTTTATTCAGAGCAATGTTTGTCAGCCAGCTTTTGTCTCAAGATGCAGTTGTGGCCAATTCAAGAAGGCGCATCGTGAAGTTTCTATTGGCAATCTTCGCACAGGCTTCAGTCGTGTGCGTAACCTGCTTTATCGTCGGTGTTCACTCAATGGCGAAAGCTCAAAACCTTGCCATTCAAAGCGCCATTATTCCCGGTGAGCATCTGAGTGATTGGCTGCTGCGCAATGCCGATCCATATGCTGACACCGCGGCTTTGCAATGGCGTGTTGAGGCCGAACGCGCACCGCAAGCACAACTTCGTCAGGCTGTCATTCAAGCCTTACAGCAGAATCATCACATCAGCCTGGGTGCAGTTGCCAAAGAGCATTTGACTGATTGGCTGCAATCACTGCCACTGACTGGGCGCCTTACGGTTGCGATTGCTGATGCGCGTTGGCTGCAATCTGCACCCACGCAGGATCCCATTCTGCAAGAGGGCCACAGTGTCGTATTACCACCCCGACCTGCTACTGTCACAGTTGTGACTGAGTTTGGTAGGACCTGCCCGGCTGTGCACATTTCGGGTGCTCTAGTGCAAGACTATTTGAACGCCTGCTTGGCGACTGAGGGCAAAGAGAAAGATGTTGATTGGGCCTGGGTTGCCCAGCCTGACGGACGCACCTCCCGTTACGGCATTGCACCTTGGAGCCTTGAGGCCCAAGCCGAACCCGCTCCTGGTGCCTGGATTTGGGCACCAAGTCGGCAAGCGAACATACCCCAAACCGTGTCTGATAACTTGGCTCGCTTTTTAGCCACCCAATTGCCTGGTGATCTCACTTTTCCTGACAAACATAATCCGGCCGTGGCAGTGCAATTGGCAACATTCGTGCAGCCACGATCGGCACAGGTGACGGCCAGCGATTGGGGTGAAATTGGCTTACTGCAAACCCCAACTGCGCGCATGGCTTCCGCTGGAGATGTGCGCTTCCATGTGAGCCATGTTGCACCCTTCACCCGGGGTACTGTGATGTTTCAGCCCCTTGATGGACTGGAATTTGGCTTTCGCTATACCGATGTAGCCAACCGATTGTATGGCGCTGAAATTGCGGGTGGACAGACCTACAAAGACAAGTCCATTGACGTGAAACTACGCTTCCGCGAGGAATCTGCTAACGCGCCGCAAATAGCATTTGGACTACGCGACTTGGGTGGTACAGGACTTTTTTCAAGTGAATATGTGGTGGCAAATAAACGCTGGGGTAATTGGGATGCCAGTCTGGGCCTGGGCTGGGGCAATCTGGGTGCGCGTGGCAACATTAGTAATCCGCTGTCTTTTTTGGGCAGCGTTTTTAATGTACGTTCTGCTGGTGACATAGGCAGTGGAGGCACCGTCAACACACAATCCATGTTCCACGGCCCTACCGCCCTATTTGGTGGCTTGCAGTGGCATACCCCTTCAAGCCCCTGGATTCTTAAACTGGAACTCGATGGCAACGACTACCAACACGAGTCGCAAAACAATAATCAAGAGGTAAAAAGTCAGTTCAATTTTGGTGCCGTATACCGATATTCGCCCAATATTGATTTAAACCTGGGTTTTGAGCGTGGCAACAGCCTCATGCTCGGATTCACCTTGCATGGTGAATTAAATCAATTGCATACCCCAAAATTATTAGACCCGACATTGCCCGCAGTCACCGCGCAAATACCAGCCCACTTACCGCCCGCAGGCTGGGGCAATACGGCAAAAAATATTGAAATTTACACCGGCTGGACAGTGCGATCCATCACACATCAATTCAACACCACCACAGTGCAAGTGGAAACCGACGCTGCCCTTTACGTGCAAGATCGCGTGGATCGCGCCATTCGTGTGTTGCACAGGGACGCACCAGTCAGCTCCAAACGCTTTGTTTTTTTGATGCAAGAACGTGGATTGCCCTCGGCACAGATTGACATTGACCGCGCTGAATGGGTCAGCAGCCATCTTCAGGCTCAAGCACCTGCCTTGCAACTGCCCTCGACTGTTATCACACCCAGGATAAACCGAACACCCGCTTTCAACAAAGACAATGAAAACGGCAACATGTATTGGCACAACACATCATCTAGTTTCAAAGCGGAAGTGGAGCCAAGTTACAGTCAAAGTTTGGGCGGGCCGGATGGATTCTTGTTGTATCAAATTGGCGCGCAAGCCAAACTGGAACACCATTTTTCTGACACTACCTGGATCAATGGT
>CAIYNH010000031.1 GCA_903927495.1 uncultured beta proteobacterium | reverse complement strand
CGTAGATACTCCACCCCACCGGTGCTTCATCCTGCCACACGTACCAGTCCCTATAGGCGCTATTGCGTGTGCTGTTGGCGTTGGCAAACGCCGGATGCTGAGCTGCACTGTGGTTGATGACGTAGTCCATGATGATGCCTATGCCACGCCGATGGGCTTGTTTAAGCAATTCATCAAAATCAACCAGGGTGCCATATTCAGGCGCGATGTTGCGGTAGTCTGTTACGGCGTAGCCGTGGTCTTTGTCCTGACTGGGATTTACCGGCATCAACCACAGGCCAGTCACACCCAAGGCTTTGAGGTAGTCGAGTTTCTGTGTCAGCCCCCTGATATCGCCAATGCCGTCACCATCGCTGTCTTTGTAGGCACGAACAAAAACTTCCATGAACACACCGTCTCGCCAAGTGGATGGCAATTCGCTGGCAGGTGACACCACCGCAACCGCGCTGGTGTCAACATCTGCCATGACAGCCAGTGGTGCCGGCAACCGTAAGGCTGGAGTGCTCTGCGAGCAGCCGACACCCGCGCTCATAGCGAACCACACCAAAGCGGCGCAAATCAGAGGTTGACCCTTAACGAACCACATACACCATGGCGCTACGCGCTGGCACTGTGAATTTACCCGACGCGGCTTCATATACTGCTTGAGTCGGCACCCGCTTGTCTGCAGTGTTGCTAGCCAAATGCACCGGATGCAGTTGGTAGGATTTATTTTGCTCATCGCCAAACACGAGATCGTGTGAGCGCAAGTCAACGTTGACAAAATATAGCAATTCTTTGAAGCGTGCGCCGGAGTAGCCATGTCCATCCAGATGCACCGCTAAAACTGTAGGTTCTTGCAGCGGGCCAGTGTTGTAAAACTTGAGTCTACTCTTGATGTCTTGTGCGCTGCGCAGACGCAGCAAGGTGGTGCTGGAGCGGATTTTAAGTAAATCAAAAAACATATCCCGCGCCAAGGCGATGTGCTCTGCGCCGGGTTTGATGGCTGTGTTTCGTAGCCGTGGTTGAATCAGCGAATAATTTCTACCATTGTCGCCTTTGGGCGGCAGTCCAACACCAAAATTGTTGACTAGAAAGTGCCAGTCCAGTCGATTGAACCAGTCGCCCGAGTCATAGCTGTTACCGTCCATTGACTTGGAGCGCAAGGTCTCGATGCCAGCATGAAAGTAGGCTACACCCTGGCTGAACATGCTGATGGCAGCGCCGAGCATTTGTACCCGCACACGATCCTCAGGGGAAGTCTCAAGCGGCAGCTTGTAAACGTTGATGTCAAACAGGGTCTGATTGTCGTGGTTTTCGACGTAATTCACCACTTCGCCTGGCTGACTGACGTAACCCGCTGGCTGGCCACCATAGTCCATGTGTTGAAGCGCTGTGGTGTCACCAAGATAGTTGGTCATGAGCACGTCGCGAATGGACCCTGCCAACCCTACGCGCACTAGGTCAGCACTGCGCGCCAGATCCTGCAAAGTGGCCAGTTCCTTGGTCGCTGAATTGGGGGCATAAAACAAACCGTTGATGTAGCCCTGCCGTTGCACCAGATCAGCGCTACTGTCAGACGCGCCGCCGCCACGCACCGCGTCACGACCGCGATCGCTGAATGTGCCAATGCCTGATCCATTAAGTGAGAGTTGCGAAGCCTGCACAAAACGCAAGCCGTTTTCCACCTCGCCAAAATTCCATCCCTCACCAATCAGTTTGACTTGATGCCCCGCGGCCTTGTTCACACGAGCCTGTAAAGCCTCCATGACGGCACGGGGTTGATGCCCCATCAGGTCAAAACGAAATGAATCCATGCGGTACTTTGTCGCCCACAGCAGTACCGAGTCGGTCATCAACTTACCCATCATCATGACCTCCGTGGCCGTGTTGTCACAACAAGTAGAACGCTCCACCTCTCCCTTTGAATTCAGACGGTGGTAGTAGCCTGGCACGATGCGATCCAGCACCGACTTGGGCTGCTGACCAGCTGCAGCCGTATGGTTATAGACTACATCCATACCCACCCGCAGCCCGGCACGATGCAGCGCCATCACCATGCTGCGCAGTTCACGCACGCGTGTGGCTCCATCGGCCGCATTGGTGGCATAACTGCCTTCTGGCGCGTTGAAATGAAACGGGTCGTAGCCCCAGTTGAAACAATCGCGCCCGGCCTGCGCCATGACCACGTCCTGCTGCTGCTCCCCGTCTGGCTCCCCAATGGGAACTTTCGCTGTCTTACATCCGACCTCGGGAATGGTGGCTATGTCAAAAATTGGCAGCAGGTGCACGTCGGTGATGCCGGCCTGTGCCAAAGCGCGCAGATGCCGCATGCCATTCGATTGCGACTCAGTGAAGGCCGTGTACTTGCCCCGGTTGACCTCACGCACAGAATCATCGTTGATCGAGAAATCCCGCACATGCAGCTCGTACACCACCATATCGGTGGCGGCCTTAACGGTGTCTGGCCTGCGATGCTGATCCCATCCTTCGGGTTTGAGATGAGCATCGCTCAAATCGGCGATATAACTGCGCGCAGAGTCGGTACTCAAACTAACCGAGTAGGGATCTGTGACCCGGTTTCGCACCCTGCCTACCCCAGGCACAAATACATCCACCAGGTACCTGTAGTACTTGCCTGCGAGTTGTTGGCTCTGGCGTACAGACCAAATGCCGGTGCCGGCATCACGCTGCATCGCGAGGCGGCTTAAGGCCGGCTTTTCAGAAGCGCTGTAGATACATACGGCAACGTTGGCTGCCGAAGGTGCCCAAAGTTTGAAAATCGTTTGGCCTTGCTTGAGCGTGATGCCAAGATCTGCAACCTTGCCTGCGTTGGCATACAGATCATCGAACACGCCCGCGTTCTGCAAGGCTGTGGCTTGCAATACCAGCCCCGCTTCGTCCTCCTGAACCAGCACCACTTGTCCGCGCAACAGTATGGGTAGTTTTTGGGTTTGTGCTTGATTGAGCTTTAACACCACCCCTGCCGGCAAATAACCGAATCGCGTTGCAACATCCTCTGGCATCGGCCCTTTGAACAACTGCAGCGGCAATGCTGTCTGTGCACCCTCGACTTTTGCAGCACCAATCACCTGGATTTGTCCACTGTCCGCGGCATACAGCTTAAAACGCCCACCGCCCCCGAGGCCTGGCCACTTGATCAGCTGCGCATTCAACCAATAGGCGCTCTGCGCCAGCGCAGAGCCTGGCGCAGCCGCCTGTAATACGGTTGCAAATTCTTGGCTGTCGCAGTCCTCTTTGTTTGCCAGCCCTGTTGCACTGGCAACAGCTGCAAAAGCCATCCACCCAATACATGCCACGCCAACTAACCGTGCGCGAAATGAGATCATGGTGCCACCTTCACGGGCTTTACGACCGCTCCACTCTTGGAATGCCCCATCAAAAACACCAAGGGCAATTCAAGTCGACCGGCCCAAGCTTTCTCGTTGTGGCCCGCATCTTCAATGACGCGACTCAAGTAATTGGCATCGGTGTAACCTTGGTCGCGTACCAACTGGTCGATGAACTCCTGATAGGGCGCATAAAGCGCATCCAGTTCCTTAGTGCCATGATCCTGGTACAGGTAATGATTCTGCGATTTGGCAAGGTGGTCACGCAAGTAATTAAACGCTGCCAACGGAATCGCCGTATTCGGCTGGTGGCTGCCAACCCAATGGGTGGACAAGCCAGCGGCTCCGCCATAGACCTGCGGATATTCGTTCATGGCATAAACCGATATCAAAGCCCCCATGCTGCTGCCCATAATGAAGGTGTGTGTAGCGTCGGTATGTGTGGCGTATTTGCTGTCAATGGCGGGCTTCAACTCCTCAACCAAAAACCGTAAGTAGGCATCCGCCAGGGGCTGACCCTGTAGCGCCTGTTGGATCAATGCATCACGCGCAGCAGCGGGCATGTAGTCCAGGTGCTTTTGCGGAAAATATTCAGCATGACGGTATTTGCCATTGTTCCAGACCCCCACGACTATGGTGGCAGGAATGCGTCCTTCGTTCATCAACGTCGTCACCATGGCATCGACATTCCAGGCCTGTTTGTTCCAGGAAATTTGGGCATCAAACAGCATTTGCCCATCATGCATGTAAATCACGTTGTGGCGTATCGCTGAGTTGTAGCCCTGCGGTAACCATACATCAACGTGACGTGGAGCCACAAACTGCGACGGAAAATTTTCCAACCGTTCCAGGGTACCGCTGCTCACTTTGGGTAAAGCTTGCGACATACTCAGACCTCCAATGAAAAGGATTGTCACTGCGAAAAATGTACTGAACGCTCGCCTCAATTGATTCTCCTCGCCGCTAAATAGCGATACCTACCTCAATAAATTACTATAAATTAAATAGTGCCATACGCTTATTCCATAAGACCTATAGTCACTTTCTATTTACAACTCTGCGCCACGCAATCGATGCGTAGACAACAACGACCTGCGTACACGCTTAGCCGGAGCCCAGCCACCGCAGAACCAGCGTGCAGCCATGGTGAGCCCACGCAGCCACTCCACGGCAGCGTGGGCAATCCAAACACCCACGAGGCCGAATCCAAAGTACACACCGAGCAACCACGACCCTCCGGCCATTGCCAGCAGCGTGGAGTCCAGGCCGATGATCTGCGTGAACAGACACAAACTCCATTGGACGGTGGTAGCCGTTACCAGAGTGATACAAAACGAAACCACTAAACCCCAATTCAAGGAGTTGAACAAAAGACGGTATGCCGTATGCAACTGGCCAGCACCTATCAGGTGGTCTAT
>CAIYNH010000030.1 GCA_903927495.1 uncultured beta proteobacterium | reverse complement strand
GAATTTGCTCAGATGTGTCTGATGTAGCAAGTGTTAAAGGAGTGGGTGCGAGCATGGGGAAATATTCGATAAAACGTTGATGCGTAAGCGGCCATGTTATCAACGGACCGTCCTCACTGCGCAGTTGGGTCAAACTCCCGCCATTCAATGGTTTAAGGGATAGGGTCAATTTTCACCAAGTAAAATCAGAACCTTGCAAATAGGAGTTGTCATGAGAAATTTTGAGTCTGGCGTTCAAACCACCCCTACCGTGCAGGTGATCGAGAGAATGTTCACCTTGATGAATGTGTTGGCCTCGCGGGAGGAGGCCATTTCTCTCAAGGAAATCAGTGAAAAAACTGGGTTGCATCCCTCAACAGCCCATCGAATTTTGAACGATCTGGCAACAGGCAGATTTGTTGACCGCGCCCAGCCTGGAAATTACCGTTTGGGTATGCGCTTGCTCGAATTGGGAAATTTGGTCAAAAACCGGCTCAATGTCAGGGATGCAGCACTAGGCCCGATGCGTGAGTTGCACCGCTTGACACAGCAACCGGTTAACTTGAGCATGCGCCAAAACGATGAAATTGTGTACATTGAACGTGCTTACAGTGAGCGCTCTGGTATGCAGGTTGTCCGTGCCATAGGTGGGCATGCACCTTTGCACTTGACCTCTGTGGGCAAATTATTTTTGGCCGCAGATGACACCCATCGCGTTCGCGCCTATGCAACTCGGACTGGACTAAGTGGCCACACTAAAAATAGCTTGACCCAGTTGCCCGCACTCGAACGTGAACTGATGAAAGTCAGGAGCGACGGTTATGCCACCGACAATGAAGAACTGGAACTCGGTGTGCGCTGCATGGCCGCAGGTATTTTTGATGACCAGGGGAAACTGGTAGCCGGGTTGTCAATATCCGCGCCCGCCGGACGCCTTGATGAAGCATGGCTACCCAAACTCAAAGCCACAGCGCAAGAAATTTCGGCCAACCTAGGTTGCAAATTCACAAGGGTGTAATTAGCGGAAACAGCCGTGCAACGAGCACATGATGCTATTATATTAATAGCGCATGAAGATTAACCCGTTATGCTTACTGAATGAACGGGTTTTCAAAGCGATAAGCTTGCGCGAGCTTGCTGGTATTCACGTTTAAGTCTTGCCACCAACGCTGCCGTGCTCTGCAACTCGGTAACGACACCAATACCCTGACCGCAGCCCCAGATGTCTTTCCAGGCTTTGGACTTATCGCCACCAAAATTCATCGCACTGGGGTCGCTTTCGGGCAGATGCTCCGGATCGAGACCAGCAGCGAGAATGCTGGGCGCGAGGTAGTTGCCATGAACGCCGGTAAACAAGTTGGTGTAAATGATGTCGTCTGAGTTGCTCGCGACAATCGCCAGTTTGTAGGCATCGCTGGCCTGCGCCTCATCGGTGGCAATAAAAGCGGAGCCGATGTAGGCAAAATCAGCTCCCATAGCCTGCGCCGCCAGCACGGCTCTACCCGTGGCGATGGCTCCACTCAGGGCTAACGGACCATCAAACCACTGGCGAATTTCTTGCACCAGTGCAAAGGGACTCTTGACCCCGGCATGTCCGCCGGCACCGGCAGCCACTGCAATCAGGCCATCGGCCCCTTTTTCTATGGCCTTGTGGGCGTGCCGATTGTTGATGACATCGTGCAGCACCACGCCACCATAGGAGTGTGCTGCTGCATTGACATCTTCGCGGGCTCCCAGCGACGTAATGATGATCGGTACCTTGTACTTTACGCACAAAGACATGTCGTGCTCAAGGCGTTGATTGCTTTTGTGGACGATCTGATTAATAGCAAACGGTGCAGCGGGCCTATCCGGATTAGCTCTGTTGTAGGCATCTAACGCACAAGTGATCTCTATCAACCATTGTTCGAACTGTTCTGCTGGTCGCGCGTTCAACGCTGGCATTGAACCCACCACACCGGCGATGCACTGGGCGATAACTAATTTTGGGTTGCTGATGATGAACAGTGGCGAGCCAATGACGGGGAAAGACAAAGTGTTCAATGGTCTGGGCAGTCGGGTCATGTCATTCTCATTGTTGATCATAAAAAAAGCCGCTAGCGCTTATGCATAAAGCGCGAGCAGCTATTAATTAGATAGTGCTAGATGTCGTCTGTGATTTTCCAAGTTGACTAAAAAGCGTCCAGCGCCAGCGCTGTTACACAAGCTGCGCCTTCAACAATTGAGTCACGCAGGCCGGGCGTTTTGGTCAACAGATGGTCAGCATAGAAACGTGCAGTGACGATCTTGGCTTGCATGAAAGGAACGTCTTCACCCCGCGCAACAGCCTCTTGCGCCACCAGCAGGGCGCGAGCCAGTTGCCAACCGGCCATCAGGTTGCCTGCCAACATCAGGTAAGGCACGCTGCCTGCAAAAACGTCATTGGGTTGCGCTTTGGTGTTTCCCGCCACAAAATTCACCACGTCAACGAACGCTAGCCGCGCCGCTTTCAGTCGTCTGGCCACTGCCAGCGCATCAGCACTCCCAGTTTGAGTAAGTGCTGCTTCGGTAGCTTCGACCTGACCCGCAAGCGCCTTGGCAATCTGGCCGCCGTCACGCGAGGTCTTGCGACCCACAAGGTCATTGGCCTGAATTGCCGTAGTGCCTTCGTAAATAGTCAAGATTTTGGCATCTCGGTAATACTGGGCGCAACCGGTTTCCTCAATATAGCCCATGCCACCGTGGACTTGTACACCCAGGCTGGTCACTTCCAGGCTCATTTCGGTGCTGTAGCCCTTGATCAGCGGCACCATGAATTCATAAAAAGTCTGGTTTTGTTTGCGTGCATCGGCATCCGGATGGCCATGTGCAGCATCATAAGCAGCAGCTGCCACGCTCGAAAGGGCACGGCAGCCTTCGGTGTAAGCACGCATGG
>CAIYNH010000029.1 GCA_903927495.1 uncultured beta proteobacterium | reverse complement strand
TCACCCATGTTGAAGTTCATGCCTTTGAGTGTGGCAAGCGTCATTTTTTGGACCTCGAGCGCCTGTACAGTGGCTCCCAGTGCCTTGGAGTTTTGATCGAGCCAAAAATGCACCGCCTTGAGTTCGCTGATGCGCTTGTCTAGCTCTTCTACATTCAGGGTAGGTGCCACCCAACTGGCCAGATTGGGCATTTGCGGTACGGACTGAGAGGCCCCTTTGGCCAGATTTTGCAAAAAATCAAAGCCTGGAACGAATTTGCCGAAACCGGCATCTTGTGAATCACTCATAAGGTCTCCAATAAAGGGTTATCAACATTGCACAACCAACAGCTTAACCCAATGCACATGACTGTGGCTGACATATTGGCAGCCGGGATGAGATTCAAGCCCAGATCATGAGCCTTCTGACAACTGACTTTCACCTTGGGTGATTCAGCGAAATCTTGATCGGAGTATGCGCAGCAACGCAATTGTCAACGTTTGAGTATCATCCAAAGCATCAAAATGCCGCTTGCGTTGCACTTCACGGCGCTGAAACAGCCCATTAACATACGCCCATTTGCTGATTTTCATAGACTGATTGCCAATGCCCAACTCAAAAGTCGTTTTTCTGACTGTGCTGGCGATGCTGGCGTTTGCGGCCAACTCATTGTTGTGCCGATTGGCGCTGCGGGCAGCACATATTGATGCTGCAAGTTTCACGTTGATTCGTTTGGCCTCAGGTGCCATCATGCTATGGATGATTGTGAGACTGCGTGGCAACACCGTTGGCAAGCATGGTAGTTGGGCCTCTGCTTTCGCATTGTTTGCTTATGCGGCAGGTTTCTCTTTTGCATACCTTACGTTAACGGCAGCTACCGGTGCCCTGTTGCTATTTGGTGCAGTGCAGGCGACCATGATAGGTTACGGACTGTGGCGTGGGGAAAGGTTCGGCTCAGTTCAAACCTTTGGACTGCTTATGGCATGTGCCGGGCTCATCGGCTTATTGCTGCCGGGACTCTCAGCACCGCCCCTGGATGGCGCGCTTCTGATGATCGCTGCCGGAATTGCGTGGGGTGTGTATTCCCTTCGTGGTCGAGGCAGCAGCAACGCAACTTCCAGCACAGCGGGCAATTTCATCCGCGCTTTACCGTTTGTTGCAGTACTCAGCCTCGTCATGCAGTCGCGAAATTTCATTGATGTAGTGGGCATAGGCTATGCCGTCGCCTCCGGTGCAATCGCTTCTGGAATCGGTTATGCCGTGTGGTACACAGCATTGTCGGGACTACGTGCCACCAACGCTGCGACCGTTCAACTGAGCGTACCGGTGCTTGCGGCCCTGGGGGGTGCCCTGTTTCTCGATGAAGTCATCTCGCAGCGACTGATCCTGGCCTCCATCGCAGTCCTGGGTGGCATCACCATTGTCATTCTTGGCCGCAGCACTCCGAAGTAGTGGTTCGCGTGGATGAACGGCCACGGTAGTCTCAAGACTCCCAGTTTTCAACGGCAATGACGGGTGCATTGCTTCCTTTTTGGTTCATTTCTCGAGTCCCGGTCGTGCCATCGAACCTATCAAGAACTCTGGCATTTTGGAGCGGGTCATCGTTTGAACACGCGTGAGCAACTCATGGTTGACCGACTGAATGCGGTATATCTCGGAGAAATCATGCTGGATACGACACCACAGGTGGCTGGTCATCTCTGCATCTACCATGGCGCGGTGGGCCCGACCAGACTGCGGCAGTCCAAGCAGTTGTACCAGCGTTGACAGCCTGTGGTTGGGTGAATTGGGGTAAATCCTGCGCGACAACAACATTGTGCAGGCGAACTTGCTTGCGGATGACAAGGACAGGTGCGCCAGTTCTGCATCCCAAAACTTCTTGTCGAAAGAGGCGTTGTGGGCCACCACGGGCATGTTGCCAACAAACTTGCAGGCATCCCGCATGACCTTAGCCACGGGTGGGGCCGCTGCAATCATCGCGTTGGTGATACCAGTGATGTAGGTCACTTCGGAGGGAATCCGGCGGCCCGCGTTCATCAGACTCTGGTAGCTGTCAACAACCTGCCCATCGCGCACCAGGGTAATGGCGATCTCTGTTGCCCTGTCACCGTAGTTGGGGGACAGGCCCGTCGTTTCAAAGTCCAGTACAGCGACCGTTTCCATGCTCACGTCGATGCTCCGCATTGCCAACGTATTCTGTTTTTTGGAGCTTGTCCAAGCAGGAAAATTGACTCGCCTGCTGGCCATTGAGCGCTAATGGCCATCCTCCCTCAACTGCGCCTGCGCCGCCGCCAACCGGGCGATCGGTACACGTGGACCTGAGCACGAAACGTAGCTCAAGCCGATCTGATGGCAAAAATTAATTGACCCAGGATGGCCACCATGTTCACCGCAGATTCCGATCTTTAAATCGGGTCGGGTCTTGCGCCCTTCGGTGACCGCAAACTTCATCAGCTCACCGACACCTTTTTGGTCCAGCACCTCGAACGGGTTGTCCTGCAGGATGCCGGTATTGATGTAGGTTGGCAGGAATTTGTTCTCTGCGTCTTCGCGGCTGAAGGAGAAGGTGGCCTGCGTCAGGTCATTGGTGCCAAATGAGAAAAACTCGGCATCCTGCGCCATGCGCCCGGCACGAAGGCAGGCCCGCACCACTTCAAGCATGCTGCCAAACTTGATGTTGACCGTAATGCCATGGGTCAGTTCCACAATCTTTTGAATGCGTTGCACGTAGCCGTGAATACGCTTGAGCTCTTCCACGGTTGCGACTTGCGGCACCATGATCTCAGGATGGACCTCGATGCCTTCCTTGGCACATAAGGCGGCAGCTTCGAACACCGCCTGAATCTGCATGGCGTAAATCTCGGGATAGCTGATGCCCAGGCGAACGCCACGGTGGCCGAGCATGGGGTTGACCTCGGACAGGGAGCGCACCTTCTTCAAAATCTTGTCTTTCTTGTGGATGACATCGTCCTCAAGGTGGCTGCTTTTGAAATCCTTGAGCCCGAGGCCGAGCCTATTGAGACCGTCACCATACTGTTTGTGCAACTTTGGACTCAGTAGCTTCAGCGTCTCGGGCAGTTCTTCCAGCGCCCGGATTGAGTCGCGTAAATGGTGCAGATGAGCAATCTCGAGTTCGAGTTGGGCCGCCGTTGGCAAAAATTCATGCATCGGGGGATCGAGCAGTCGCACCGTCACCGGCAAGCCGCGCATCGCTTTGAAAATACCCTTGAAGTCAGCGCGTTGAATTGGCAACAGACGATCGAGGGCGGCTTGCCGCTCATCCACCGTTTCAGCCAGAATCATCTCCTGCACCAAGGGCAAGCGTTCGGTGCTGTTGAACATGCGCTCGGTGCGGCACAAACCAATGCCCATGGCACCGAAGGTGCGCGCCTTCAGCGCGTCGTCGGGGGTGTCGGCATTGGCCATCACCTTGAGCCGTGCCACGGCATCGGCCCAGCCCAGCAGGGTGTTCATTTCTTTGGAAAATTGAGGCTCCACGGTGGGTACCTCGCCCACATAAACCCGGCCGGTGCTTCCGTCGATGGTGATGACATCACCCTCTTGTAACGTGGCATCGCCAATGCTGGCACGTCGATTCACGTCGTCGATGATGATGGCTTCGCAACCCGAGACACAGGGCTTGCCCATGCCACGCGCCACCACAGCCGCGTGCGAGGTTTTGCCACCACGGGCGGTCAAGATGCCTTGCGCCTGGAAAAAACCGTGGATGTCTTCGGGCTTGGTCTCCTCGCGTACCAGGATGATCCGTTCACCGGCGCGGCCGCGGACTTCGGCGCTGTCGGCATCAAATACGATTACGCCCGAGGCAGCGCCCGGTGAGGCGGCGAGACCGGTGGCCAGCGGTTTGCCATGAAAATCTGGTGCCAACTGCGGCACCAGCAATTGCTCCAGCACCGCCGGGTCAATCCGCAACAAGGCCTGCTCGCGCGAAATCAAACTTTCTTGCACCATATCAATCGAACTGCGCACCATGGCCCGTGCATTCATCTTGCCGTTTCGGGTTTGCAGGCAGTACAGCGTGCCTTTTTCAATGGTGAACTCAAAGTCTTGCACTTCTTTGTAATGGGTCTCCAGGCGCTGGCGCAGTTCGATCAGTTGCCGGTAAATTCCCGGCATTTCCTGCTCCATTTCCGAAATTGGTTTCGGTGTGCGGGTGCCGGCCACCACGTCTTCACCCTGGGCATTGACCAAATATTCGCCAAAGATCAGATTCTCACCGGTGCCGGGGTTACGCGTAAAACCAACACCGGTGGCCGAGTCGTTGCCCATGTTGCCAAAGACCATGGTGACAATACTCACCGCTGTGCCATTCGCCATATCCTTGGTAATGCGAAACTGCTTGCGATAGTCAACGGCGCGCTTACCGTTCCATGAGCGAAAGACCGCACCAATGGCGATTTCGAGTTGTTGCAACGGGTCTTGCGGAAAGGGTTTGCCGGTGGCGCGTTTGACCAAGGCCAGAAACTCGTCTGCAAGTTCGGCCAGTTGCTCGGCGGAGAGGTCTACATCCTGCCGCGCACCGCTGCGCACCTTGATGGCGGCCATAGCTGCGTCGAAATGCTCGTCCGAGATCCCGAGTGCAATCTTGCCGAAGAGCTGGATAAAACGTCGCCAAGCGTCGTAGCCAAAGCGCGCATTGCCGGTCTGGGCAATCAGTCCTTTAAGTGTTTCTGGGTTCAGCCCGAGATTCAAAATGGTGTCCATCATGCCCGGCATAGACATCGAAGAACCAGAGCGCACCGAAACCAGTAGCGGGTTTTCAGCGTCGCCAAAAATCTTGCCAGTCTTGGCTTCAAGCGCCTTCATCTGGGCCGTTACCTCAGCCAGCAGGCCCTGCGGTAACTGGTCCTTTTCAAGGTAGCCCAGGCAGGCATCCGTGCCCAGCACAAAGCCCGGCGGCACGTTGAGCCCGATCTGGGTCATCGCGCACAGGTTGGCACCCTTGCCGCCCAGAAGCATCTTGTTCTTCCCGTCGCCCTCTTCAAAGGCGTAGCACCATTGTTTGTTACCCATAGCAAATCCTTCTTGAATCTTTGATCATGCCACCGCAGAACAGTCTATAGGATCATAGAAAGGCTTGGTTTGCGGTAACGCAAGCTAACGATCACTGGGGTCGCTAAGAGCAGCATCTGCACCTGGGATCGGAGCCGTTCTTGGCATTGATCCTGAGGTAGCATAGTGCCATTGAACATACGCCACCCCCAGGAAAACACAGTGACGACATTTCAGTTAAAACTCACTGCCAGCTTGCTGACAACCCTTGCACTCGGCGCTTGCGGAGGAGGTGGGGGCAACATAAACCCCGCAGTCAATGTGGGGCCACCGCTGGTCGTCTATGCAAATGGTGTCTCAAGCTTTGATAGTTTGGCACTGGCTGCGGCCTTCGCGCATCTCCCCATCGAAGCCCTCAATGGGGCAGAAAAGGATTCCCTGATCTTCATGCGTGAGGAAGAAAAGCTCGCCTATGATGTCTGCGCGCAGCTCGATATCCTATGGGGCGCGAATAATAAGGTCTTCGAAAACATTGCCAACAGTGAAGCTACTCATGCTGAAGCTGTTCGCCAATTGTTGTTACGCTACGGCGTGGGCGACACGGCGGCAACATGGACAACCGGTCTGTTTCAAAACACAGTGTTGCACGGTCTGTACACGCAGTTTGCCGCGAACGGAGCAAAGTCAGTCATCGACGCGCTTAAGGTGAGCGCAGAAATTGAAGAAATTGACATCTTTGCCATCAAAGAGGCCTTGCTCGGTATCGACAATCAGGATATCGTGATGGTGTACCAGAATTTGTTGAAAGGCTCGCGAAACCATTTGCGATTGTTTGTCAACAACCTGCTGCTCCAGGGAGTGACATTCGTACCACAGCACATGGACGCGGTGGACTACGCCGCCATCATCAGTACGCCGATCGAGCGTTAATACCAGCCTTGAAGGCGCTCATCATCCCAAGTGAAATGCTGCCTTTTGTCCGCTGAAAGCTAAGAAACAAGGCTTTCCATCTCCATCGATACTTCTTTAATTCAGTTTACCAAGGGGTTTTATGCGTTTTTTGGATCTTGTTGAAAAGTATTGGGTACTCGTGGCTTTGGGTCTTTGGTTTGCGTACAAGTGGTGGAATTCAAAAAGAGTAAAGGCTATGCTGCCCGAACTTAAGAAAAACGGCGCAACCTTTGTCGACGTTAGGTCGGCAGGAGAGTTTGCAAGTGCGAACGCCCCTGGAACCATTAATATTCCACTTCAGGAGTTGGGAGGCAGACTCGCCGAGATACCCAGGTCCAGCCCGGTTGTTCTTTGCTGTGCAAGCGGAACACGAAGTGGTTTGGCAAAAGTTTTGCTTAGGAAGAACGGATACCTGACGGTTCATAACATTGGCGCATGGAGCAAGTTGCTGGACTAACATGCTTGTTTGAAAATGACCAGCGAGTTCACCAAGTTTCGTTGCGATCATTGCCATTTTGATCCACCTGAACAGTCTGATTTTTCCCCTTGGGTGTCGCTTTGTCGAGCTTGACCTGTTGGCTGTACCTGGTAGAAAACTTTCTCCGTTTATTCATTTGCGGTCAGTTGGATATTCACACCAGTTTTAGATGCGCGTACAACTCGCTTGCAAGCAAATAGGGCAACTCAGGAAACGCATTCCGTTTGAAATTATTCGTCTCAAATGCATCGTGCCGCAGTCATCGCCGTCGCAAGACAAGCCCAGACAACAACGACAGGCATGATTTAGAACTGAAATCCGGATGAAGTTGCGAAAAGTTTGGATTTCTGTGACAAAAATCACAGAGCTTCTCTGCCTCATTCATCAATACTTCAGCCAAGACAAATACATAGAAGCACCATGACCAATTTCTTTTTTCAGTTCGGGCAGAAACTCCCCGAATACGAGATTCCAGTTCTCAACGAACGGGCCATCCGCGCAAGCGCAGGTATTTTGTTTTTCCTGGGGTTGATTTCCTTTATGAATGCATGGTTAGCGGGCAACTTTCAGCCAACACGCGTATTTGTGGTGTGCTTTTTGATTGAGTTCACGATCCGCATTTTTATTAATCCACGTTTCGCCCCGATCATGATTCTTGGCGAATGGGCGGTGCGCAAGCAGCAGCCCGAGTGGACTGGGGCTCCTCAGAAACGATTTGCCTGGGGCATTGGCTTTGTCCTAGCGGTCACCATGCTGTACCTGATGGTGCTCAATAACGTAATTGGTCCGATCAACCTGGTTGTGTGCTCGATGTGTCTGGCCCTGCTTTTCTTCGAGACCGCCTTTGGCATCTGCATCGGCTGCAAGATCTACAACGTAGTTAACAAGGAAAAAGCCAAGCTCTGCCCAGGTGGTTCCTGCAAAATTCCTGCAAACCAGATGCCGTCGGTAACGCTTGCCCAGGTGCTTTCAGTTACCGCCTTTGCCTGCGCCGCTGCGGGCATCGCTCAGTCGATATACAGCACGGCACCCAGGCACGCAGTCGAGTTCGACAAGTCGGTTGCCGGTCAGCCAGTGGTTCCTGTTGACCCCGCAGAAGTCGAGCGCTGCAAGGTTCCAGATTTCGCCGAGGTCATCGGCCATGCTGAAAAGTGGAAACTGCACAACAACTGCAAATGACCACCATCTATTGACCAGATCAAAGCACTGGCAGCCCGCTGATGTAACCCACTGCGGAGCTTTTCTTGTTGTTCCAGTTGGCGTTGATCAAAGGGTCGGCGTTGACCTTGATGCCCGCGTGAATGCCGGTCCAGTCACCTGCATGCTGGAAGTTGCTCATGATGTAGGAGAAGCCGTTGAGGTTGTCTACGGCTTGCAGGCCGGTTGATTCGCCACCAGCGGGTGTGGACAGGATGCGCGACAATTTCTTTGTGTCTACGTTGTAGGCCCAAAGGAAGTTGTTAACGTGCTGGCCAGAGTCTTCGCCAATGAACAGCGTTCGTAACTTTTCCGAGAATTTCAGATTGTCAGCGTTAGATATCTTGTCTACGGTGGCTGTATTGCCCACAACATCGGGTGTCACCAAGTCTTCACCCACCAGGGCTGGAATGGCTGCCATCGCCGTTGGCACCCAGTCGCTGCCAATGGTGGTGCCGCTGGTGTCTTTCTGACCGGTTGACAGCTTAAGTTCATAAGTGGCACCGGCGGTAATTTTGCCTACCCGCACGTCGCCAAGAAGGTCTTGCATTTCCTTTTCAACCCGAGACATGGCGATATATGCCAGCTTGTCTTTTTTGTTGAGTGCCACCCCTTCCATCTTGGAGAATTCCAGCGTGCCACCCATGAGCGCTGCATACCGATGGGTTTCCAGGAAAGCTGCGGCGATGTCCTTGCCGGCCGAGAACTTGACCCACTCGGTTGTGCCGTTATAGGCAATCTTGCTATAGCTTGCATCGAGCGGATCGGTTTTCGAGACGGTGACGATATCGCTGGCTTTTAGAGTGTCGGCAAGGGCTTTGACGTAATCGCTGGAGGTGCTTCCCAGTTTGATCCAGCTAAGCGTTGCCGCTCCGCCTGCGGCAGCCGCAGTTTGCGTCCATTTGGCAACATACAGGCTACCGCTACGCAGGTCTTTTTCAGTGTCGGCGATGAACATGAACAGGCCGGTGTCCGTACCGTCATCCCCCATCAGCACGGTCTTGTTGTCGGGACAAACTTCGACCAGTTCACGCGCAATGCGACCCAGGTTGTAGTGTTTGACGATGCTGGCTGTCCCATCAGGCTTGACCGTAACTTCTGGAACATGTCCGTAATGGTAGGGGTTTGCGGCGGTAGTGCTGCCGAATAGGTTCTGGCTAAAGGCCTAGAACATCGTATTGGTGGAAATATTGACGGCATCCGGCTCATATTCTTCGCTGGAGAGGTGGGTATTCCAGGGTGACAGGCTGGAGGCACAGGTAATCCACAGACCGTTGGCGGGCTTGGTGTCGACGTTGAAGTGCTTGACGGCCTTCAGCGCGCCTGTGGTTTTGTCTTGGTCCAGGGTGGTGACGGAAATTGGTGAAGGTAACTTGCCGTACATATCCGTACCAACCGGAGTTGGGCGTGTACCGACCGAGGCGTTGTTGCCAGTCACGTATTCGTACTGCGTCACCAGGAACAGAGTGTTGCCGGTGACCCCTGTCACCGTCGGGTTGGCCAGTGAAATCAGGGAGTTTCCGTCCGGAGAGTCGGAGAAAAACTGGGTCGGCGTTGTACCTGAAGTGTCCATGATCGGATTGCCATTGATGTCGTAATAGGCACCGGCAATCACGCTGGAGCTGCCATTTTTCAGCGTGTCGCCAGTTTTGAAAATTGTGTTGTAGCTGAGAGCTTGCGATTTAGTTGTGGTATCGGAGTAGGTAACCTTGAGGCTGGCTTCCGTGTAACTGGCTGCGCGCAGTGCATCGGTGGCAGGGACTGGCATGCCCAAAAACTCAACAGAACTGATGGTCACAGGAGCAGAGTCGCTGCCACCACAGGCACTCAGACCAAAGCTGGATAGACCCACCGCAGAAACCCCACCCAAAACGCTTTTTAGCACCTGTCGACGTGACAGACTGGCGTTGATGGCATCTTTGTTCAATGCAGTCTCGGCACGATCAGGCGTAGAAGTGAAATCAAGGGAAAATCGGGTCATGTGAAGCTCCAGATGAATAAAAGAACTAATTTAGCCTGGGCTTGTGACATGCGTGTGACTGGCGATAGTCGGTGCCTGGGTGCCGAGCCGTAAACATTGCGGCAGCAAGACCAGACGAGACAACGATGACACGGGTGATTTAAAAATGGAATAAGCCATCGGGGCATCACGCAGGCCCTGCGTCATAACCCATTACTACTCAAAAACAGGAGCGCTCAACGCTTTTTTGAATAAGCTCTACAGGCCAATTTCACAGATAAAGAAGCAGAGTCAGTGGAGCGTTAGCCAATCAAGGCAACCGCCTTGATCTGTACCCAAACTGACTTACCCGGCAGCAGCGCCAACTCGGCGCAAGAGCGCTTGGTCAGGCGTGCCAGCATGGGCGATTGACCCACTTGCAGGCGCAGCAGCGTCAGCGCTGGGTGGGCATCGCCGGCGAGTTGGTCAACCGTGGCAGGCAGGCAATTCTGAATGCTGATGTCTTCGAGTTTGGTTAATGCAATACTGACATCGCGGGCCAGAATGCGCACCCGAACCGGGGCACCCAGCGCATGCCCGGCATCGCGAACCCATAGGCTGCCA
This sequence comes from uncultured beta proteobacterium, assembly GCA_903927495.1. GTDB lineage: Bacteria > Pseudomonadota > Gammaproteobacteria > Burkholderiales > Burkholderiaceae_C > Rhodoferax. The sequence goes on along the minus strand of CAIYNH010000029.1, from coordinate 1,860 downwards.
CCCGCGAACTCGACTCGGGCCAGATGCCAATGCACATCGCGTTCGGCCACCACCGCGTCCAGCACCACGCCAGTATCTTCGCCCAGGTGTATGGGCAAATCAAGCCGCGCCAGGGTGTCTTTGAGCGGCCCACAGGCCACGGCGCGTCCCGCCTCCAGCACCACGATATGGTCCGCCAGCCGCGCCACTTCGTCGGGCGCGTGGCTGACATAGATGATCGGAAGGTCCAGCTCGCGGTGCAGCCGCTCCAAGTAGGGCAGAATTTCTTGCTTGCGTTTCAAGTCGAGCGCGGCCAAAGGCTCGTCCATTAGCAGCAGGCTCGGGCTCACGGCCAAAGCCCGCGCGATGCCAACCCGGCTGCGTTCACCCCCCGAGAGTCCGTCGGGTTTGCGCTGCAGCAGGTGAGCAATCCCCAGCAAGTCAATGGCCCGCTCCAGGCTGCCCTGTTGTGCAGCAGAAATACGGCGCATGCCGTAGCGCAGATTTCCCATGACGCTGAGGTGCTCAAACAGGCTGGCTTCCTGAAATACGTAGCCAATTGGGCGCAGGTGCGTCGGCAGCCAATGTGCTTCGTCCTGCCAAACCGCGCCATTTACAGTAAGCAGGCCTTGGGTTGCGCGCTCCAGCCCGGCCATGCAGCGCAGCAGCGTGGTCTTGCCAGAGCCCGAGTGGCCAAACAGCGCGGTCACTCCACTCCCTGGCAAATTCAGATCGACATCGAGCGTAAATCCCGGCCAGTTGAGGCAAAAGCGGGCTTGAATGGCACCCAAGTCAGCTCCCTTTCTTGGGCTTGGGCTGCCAGGTATACAGCACCACGAGTACCAGGAACGAGAACACCAGCAACACCGCTGACAGCCGATGTGCCTGCAGGTATTCCATGGCTTCCACATGCTCGTAAATTTGAACCGATGCCACACGGGTCGCGCCGGGCAGGTTGCCACCAATCATCAACACCACACCGAATTCACCGACGGTGTGCGCAAAACTCAGGATGCAAGCGGTTATAAAACCGGGGCGAGCCAGCGGCACCGCCACGGTAAAGAAGGCATCCAGCGGCGAAGCACGTAAGGTCGCGGCCACTTCCAGCGGACGCTCGCCAATCGCCTCAAACGCCGTTTGCAAGGGTTGCACCATAAAAGGCATGGAGTAAAACACGGAGGCAATCACCAGACCCCAGAAGGTGAACGGCAAAGTCCCGAGGCCCAGCGTCTGGGTAATTTGACCCAGCGGTCCGTTGGGTCCCATGGCCAGCAGCAAATAAAAACCAAGCACCGAGGGTGGAAGCACCAAGGGTAAGGCCAGTACCGCGCTAATTGGCCCTTTCCACCAGGCCTTGGTGCGCGCCAGCCACCATGCGATCGGCGTGCCAATCAGCAGCAGGATCAGGGTTACCACACTGGCCAGACGCACGGTCAGCCAGAGGGCTTGCAGATCACTGTCAGTTAAAAACATGCGGCAATCTTACAAATAAAAATGTGACAGCACTTTGGGTCGTTGTAGAGGTATTTTGACTAGAACTGCCAATACCGTAGCGTCAAGGCATTGCTGTTGATTATGGTAGCGCGTAGCCAAAAGAAGTGATGATAGTTTTGGCTTTGTCAGCCTTCATGTAGTTCAGAAACGCCTGTGCCGCCGGCTTGCCCCTGCCTTGGTTCAGCAAGACGGCATCCTGACGAATGGGTGAGTAAAGTGTGCTGGGGACGATCCAGGAAGATCCATCAATCTTCCCACTCTGTTGCGCCTGTGACAGGGCCACAAAACCCAGCAGGGCATTACCACTGGCGACAAACTGGTACGACTGGGCAATGCTTTCACCCATTACTATCTTGGTCTGCAAAGTTTCAAGTAAACCCAGGGATT
>CAIYNH010000028.1 GCA_903927495.1 uncultured beta proteobacterium | reverse complement strand
CACATCCAACTGGCCGCCCATCAAATCGACCACCGCCGGTGCCCCACCCTTATAAGGAATATGCTGAATTTCGGTCTTGTAAAGATCATTAAATAAAGCCAAGGTCAAATGCGGAGGTGTGCCATTACCGCTGGAGCCCGCATTCAGTTTGCTGGTTTTTGCCTTTTCAACCAGGTCTTTAAAATCCTTGATCGGGCTGCTTGCCGGCACCACAATCAGCATCGGTGAGCCCGCCAGCAAAGCCACCGGGCGCAGATCTTTCTGGAAGTCAAAAGGCGAATTGCCTTTGAACAGAGTCACATTGGCAGCGTGTGTCAGGGTGATCGCCAACAATGTCTGACCGTCACCTGCAGCCTTGGCGACCTCGGCCGCCCCAATCTGGCCACCGTTGCCCGGCTTGTTGTCCACAATAACATTCACGCCCCACCGCGAAGCCAATTGCTGTCCCACCAAACGCGCCATGACATCAGTCAGACCACCCGGCGGGAACGGCACCACGTAGCGAATCGTCGCGCCGGCCTTGGGGTATTCCTGCGCCCAGGACAAGCCAGGCAGCAAAGTGATGAAACCTTGAAGTAAATGTCGGCGTTTCATAAAGTGATTCTCGGTTGGATGGGCTGTAGATCAAGCACTGACAGAGCGCCACTGAGCCACCAAGGCATCAGGCACTTCAATCCCCTGGGTTTGCGCCAGGCGCCGCAATGCCTCGCGCCGGGCTCCTGGCAAACGCACACCTTCGTCTGTCAGCATTTCAGTCACCAGCACTTCCAGGCGATCAAGGTAGAGGTCATTGCCCGCCAGCGCGCCCGGGTCAATCACGATGAAGGCCTGCCCAATGCCGGGGCGATTGCCCGCATCGACAAAAAAGCTCGAGGCCTCAAAACCAAAGTTGGCACCGACCACAGCCGTCACCAGCAGTTCCACTACCAGCGCCAGCATGGCACCCTTGGGCGAGGTCGCAGCACCAATCGGCAGCATCGAGCCTGTCATGCCCGCCTTCGGGTCAGTGGTCGGCTGACCTTGTGCATCCAGGGCCCAACCCAGCGGAATGGAACGCCCTTCTTTGGCCGCCACCATCAGCTTGCCACGCGCCACCTCACTCAGGCTTAAGTCAATCAGCAAGGGGTCACTTGCGCCTTCTGGCAGGTCAGAACGCGGACGACGCGGAAAAACCGCTGCCACTGGGTTGGTACCAAAAATTGGGTGTTTGCCACCCGCTGCCGGCATAGCTGCTGGTGAGTTGGCAAAGCCCAATCCCACCATCCCTGCTGCGGCTACAGCACGAAGGTGGTCCACCACCACGCCGCAATGGTGGCTGCGTACCACGCCGGCGAAAGCCACACCGTTGTCACGTGCCGCAGCAATGGCCTCGCGCACAGCCAATTCGCAGGCGGCAAAGGCCAGGCCCTCTTGCGCGTCCACCAGCACCGCCCCACCCTTTCGCCGCAGCACGTTTGGCTGCGCGGCCCCATTGGCGCGCCCGTTGCGCAAGTGGGTGCTGTACTGCGCCACCCGCGACAGACCGTGCGAACCCAGTCCTTGCGCTTCAGCCAACACCAAACCACTGGCAGTGGCCTGCGCCATGGCCTCGTTGGCACCGGCGCGTGTTAACTCGTTCGCCACCAAAGTGCGCAATTCATCCATTGAAATTTTCATGGCAACACCTCAAGGACTTTTTCTGCAATCAGAAAACTGACGCGTACGTTGCTCT
>CAIYNH010000027.1 GCA_903927495.1 uncultured beta proteobacterium | reverse complement strand
TTCCTTCAAACCTTGCATTGACCGATATAGCTCCGCTCCATATGGGCCAAGCAGTTGCTCGGGCCGATGCAATAACAACCCATGAACCGCAGAGACACCCAACCTCGAAAATGATGCCGTCACCTGCTGCTGAACCCAGGCGCGAACGTCAATGCAATGTTCGGGCACTGCGGGTAATTTAGTGACCACTTTGAAGCCATCCGTGCCCAATGAACCCAGACAAGCTTCGCTGTCGCCGTAGTTGATTGCGGTATCAAGGGTGTCGATACCGGCTGCTAATGCAAACTGCAGCATGGCACTGGCTTGCGATCGGGAGACCTGCCCAACCAGATTAGATATCCCATAGGATAGTCCGAATTGGACGGTTCCAAGTGCTATGCGATTCACAAGTTGATGCCCTTACGGCACTTACGTAGAGTCGAAATGGCAATCCACTGGTCTTGCTCATCAGTATATCCCCCTACGCTAAAGTGCCGCAACTTATGAGTCATACACTCATAGTCCGGATGCCAACTAAACAGGCTTCGATAGTCCATTTTGTAGCTCAGCACACCCGGCCGATGGTGATACTCCCTTGTGCGCGGCGCGGAACTGTAAAAATCTAAAATCATCAGCCAACCTGGATTACGCAATACGCGGTCGGCTGCGCTGGCGATGTGAAACAAGTCTTCACGATCGCACAAATATAGGCAGAAACCAAAAATGACAATATCGAAACTCTCGCTGTCAAAAGGCAGAATATCTGCAGTACCTTGCTGTACATTTATGCCCTTGGCGCATGCTGCCGCCACCGCTTGTGCTGAGGGTTCGATTCCATAACAATCCGCATTCAAATTTTCCCTGAGCCAAACAAGGCGGTGGCCCTCACCACAACCCACTTCTAGCACTCTCAATCCCGCCCCTACGTTGGCATAAACATCCAAAATTTCACACAATAAAGGGTCATCATCAGGCAATTTGCGAGAAGCAACATCGCAGTGATTTCTGGCAAACCAAGCGTCGCCTTCAGATTGCAGGAATATTTTTTTTTGTTTCATCTATTGGACTCAATCAAAAATGCATTTTTTTTAAAAAGCATGATTCCCAAAACACATCAAAAAAATCTATTTTATAAGATGTGTTTCTGATGAAGAAAATCGTTACAAATCTCGAGTAAATGAATGCAACTTGCGTAGCCGTTTGAGCATTTAGACCCGGTTTGCCACCATCTGTTTGATTTCATGAACCTGTAAAGAAGTTATCTACAAGATTCATCAATGACCAGCCCTTATTGCCAAGAAGCTGTCTGTGAGTAATCCATCAAGATCAGACGCAAAGAGAATCTCTACGGCGTCATCGAGTGAACTTGCGATTGGCAGCCCGTGGAGATTTAGCGATGTATTTAACAGTGCATAAGTCCCTGTGGAGTCGCCGAAGGATGTTATAAGTGCATGGTAGTCCGCATTGGAGTCGACCGTGACAAGATGCGGCCTGCATGTCTCATCATAAGGATGTACTGCCGCAGATATTTCGCTCGGCGTATCTTTGATTTTTGAATTGCAACACAGTGTCATGTATCTATAAGAGTTCGGAGGCGACGTGAGTTCCAAATATTTTTCTGCATATTCAACCGGTATCGAGCAGGCAAAGGGCATCCAAAAATCACGATCTTTAATCTTCTCGTTGATTACTTTCTTAACAGATGCATTTCTTGGATCTGCAAGTATCGACCGATTTCCAAGCGCCCGCGCACCAAACTCCTCTCTACCGACTATTCTTCCAACCACCTTACCAGTTTTTAGTAATGTCACTGTCTTTGAGACTAAGTCGCTCTCCTCGATCAAATATCCCTTGTTTCTGAGTTCGG
>CAIYNH010000026.1 GCA_903927495.1 uncultured beta proteobacterium | reverse complement strand
TCAGGGTGCCTAGCTCAGCCTCGGCGCGCTGGGTTTGTGGGTGGTTTTTGCCCAGGTTGATGTTGCTCTCTGTGAGCTTGGATTCGAGCCGGGCAATGTCAGATTTAAGGCCGTTGATGAGTGGGCTTTGCATGACTTCAGCCACGGTATCAGCCTTCACGGTAACGCGTTTGCTTTCGCTGTCAGTTGTTTGCCCCTGCACGCCGGTGAGTTGGCTGGATGTTTCATTGAGTTTGGCGGTCTCAAAATCAAGCCGTTCATCGGCCGAAGTGATGCCATGTTTTTGTTGGTAATCCGACAAGGACTGTTGCGCAAATTCGAGCTTGCTTCTGGCCGCCTTGGTTTGTTCTTCAAAAAATGCGGCGTATTGACGTGCGGGTGCCACCTGAAGATCAAGGTTGACGTTGATATACGCCTGTGCAAAGGCATTCGCAACAGCTGCCGCAAAGTCAGGGTCTGCAGCGGTGTAGTTGATGTTAATGACAGTGCTTTCGCGTGATGGTTTTACATCCAGGTTTTTTTGTAGAAGGGCTGATAACCATTCAATCAACTGGCCTTTGCCCTTGGTGTCGGTTTGCCATTGCAGGCGTATGGCCGCGCTTTCGTCCATTTTGAGCAGTTTGACAACTGCATTGGCTACGCGGTCGCTGTTGATGATGTCCACTTGCGTTGCCATGTAGCCGGGTGCCATCATGCCTTGCATCAGCAGGCCGCTGACCAGATCATGCGTCTTGGAATCAACCACCACCGCAGCGCTTGCGGTGTACTGCTTGGGCAGCCAAAAACTGACAGCCAAGGTGGTGGCCACCGTGACCAGCAACGCCAGCAGCGCCACCCTGTAGCGCGCCCGCAGAATCAGCAGAAACTGTTGGAGAGTCATGATTTCATTTGACTACAAACTTTCAGAATATGCTTTCTTTCACATAGATCACATCATTGGGTATGACCAGATCGTTCAGGCTGGGTTCAAACTGCAGCAGTTTGCCTTCAATGGTTTTGCGGTTGAGGCGCAGACGCTTTTCGCTGCCGCGTGCGGTGGTGCCACCGCCTTGAGCGAGCGCTTGCATTACGGTCATGCCGCGTTCAACACGGAAAGTGCCGGGGCGTTGCACCTCGCCGTAGATGTAATACATCGGGGCTCGGTGCACATAAATGCTGTCACCGCCTTGCATCAAAATGTCGTCTTCGAGTCGGGCATTCAGGAAAATTGCAGGAACGTCCACCAGTTTCAAGAACGGCTTGCCGTCACGTACCCCGGTGATGATGGCGATATCGTCACCGGTGGGGACGGCACCACCGGCATTGGCCAACATGTCGGTCAGACGGGTATTGGCCGTTTCAAGTGGAAAGCGCCCTGGGCGACCGACTTGCCCCAAGACTGAAACCTGGTTACCGCGGATCTGAATCAGAACGATGTTGACTTGGGGGTTTTGGATAAAACCGCCTTGTTGCAGACCAACGCTAATTTTTTTCTCGGCATCGGCTATGGACAGCCCACCCAAATCAACCGCACCCAGTAATGGGTAGGTAATGGTGCCGTTTTCTGAGACCCGTGTTTCAATGGTCAGGTCAGGGTTTTGAAAGACCTGGATTTTGAGCGCATCACCTGCGCCCAGCGGGTAGTCGGGCTTGCCTTGGGCCTGGGCATCGAAAGCAATGCCTGCCAGCGTCAGGCAGGCCATGATGAACCATCTAGGCAAGTGAAAAAAAGGCGACTTCATAGGTTTTGATGTTTCCGCTATTTAAGACCGGCTACACCCTTTTCGATAGCACTCTGTGCTTTGTTGACGGGCACTTCGACAGGATTTGCTGTGGATTTTATAGGAGTCGACTCAGTCGTGCTTGGCGCTGCGCTGGCTGTTTTGGCAAACTCGCCCATGTACGTGACGGTAGTGCTCGCACGGAGTTGTTTGATGTCAGCCGCTATGGCTTCCTGGGCGCGCTGGTTGGTTAAAAACTGCTCAATGCGGGGCAGGGCGGTGGCTTGAGCGACCGGGGCTGACTGCGACGATGCCAAGTGCAGGAAGGTAACGGACTGAGGCGCATCCAGTACCAGGTTTTGGCCATCTTTCAGGGCATGAATTTTGACCAGCAACTCCAGCGGAATTTGCTCGGCCGGGCGGGTTGCGTTGCCGCCATTGAATTTGATGTCTTTACCTTTGAGCCAGGTCGCCACATCTTCAACAGATTTTCCAGCTGCCGCCAAACTGCGCAGTTGCTCAGCAATGCCGCTTGCATTTGGGACCACAATTTCCTGGATATTAAAAATGCGTCTGGCCGAAAATAGTTGTGGGTGCTCCGCGTAGTATTTGACTGCATCTTCAGTGGTTGGCTTAGGCAACGCAGAGGCAATTTTTTGCAAGTAGGCGCGTGCCAATATGTCACGCTTGGCCGCCTCAATGTTGGCTACGTTTTCAGGGGTTCGGTCAAGCTTGTTTTCAATCGCTTTGTCAACCGCCAGTTGCTGGTCAATGAGCTTTTCGAGGACTTCTCGGCTCATCACTTGGGCGGCTTCAGGTGTGATTCCGGCGGTATTGGTGCGGCTCAGAATCTGATTGATTTGATGCACCGAAATTTCTTCTGAGCCTACCTTGGCGGCTACCTGTGTCGCGGTGGCCTTGCCGTCTTTGTTGCCACATGCTGTCAGGCCAACCAATATGGCACATGCAATAAGTGTGTACTTGGTATTAAAAAATAAGTTGATCATGTTGCCAGGGGTTAATAACTGTATTGGGCCGAGATGGTTAACTGGTTACTCTCATAGTCTAAAGGAGTTAAGCCAGTTTGATTGGAGGCTCTGCTTGCATTTTGAAGCGCTGCGCTGATGCTGAGCCTTTGCTCTGCTTGCCAGTAATACGACAAGGCCGTGTCACGCGTGATGTCACTGCGCTGGCTGGGTGCGACTCCTGTGGGGGGCGCACCCAGGAAATTGGTGCGTGCCCACTCGTGGCGCAAGCGCAGCAGCGACTTGGGGCTGATTTGCAATGTCGGCCCGATGGTGAAGCGATCAGTTTGGCTGTAGTTGGAGTTCGCCGTGGCATAGCTTGAAAACTCGCGCGACTGGGCCAGAGTGAGCGCTGACTTGCCTGTCAGTAACCAGTTCAGACTGGCACCCGAGTTCACGCCACTGAAATTGCGCTCCTGGTAGTTTGGGTGGTTTTGGGCGATGTAGCTTAGGTAAAAGTCGGCGCTGGTGTTGTTGATCAAGACCCAGTGCAAACGCAGATCGCTAACGGCTTGGTTGAAGGCGTTGTCATAAAAACCCGCAGCGGACAAGGCTCTGTTCAAATAGTCACCTTGCACTGTTTTTTGGCTGAATGTCAGGCTGGTGCCGGTGCCTGCAACGTAGCCCAAACCCAGGTCTGCCGAGTTGGTGCTGTAGTCGCCACCAGCCACAAGCGCTTGTTGGTTGGCTTGGTTGAAATGAGACACGCCACCAGAGATACGCCACTGGCCATCAATTTCATAAATCGCATCCAGTCGGGTATTCGTTTCTGTGCGCAGGTTGCTTTGTTGTAAACCAAGGTAGTCTGAAAAGCTATTGGCAGTTTCTTTGCGGCTGCTGGTGAAGTTCCCGTACATACTTGGCGTCAGACCCCAGTGCAGGGCCGCGTTGTAGTTGTAAGAAAGATTATTCAGGTAGTCAAAAGTTTGATACTGGGAGTCCACCAGGCTAACTGCCAGGTCAAGTTTTTGCAAACTCAGGGTGCTGCTGAAGTTCAAGCCCAAACTGGTGACGGCGATTCGCTCCGACGCGCTCGACTTGCCCAACACCAAAGCGGGGTCTTTGCCGGATGGCAACCGGAAAAGGTTGCTGTCAAACGTCAGCGCAGCATCTGCCTTGAGAGTCAGCGGCGCAGCTTCTTCTGCAAACGCAGTTGCCGAGCCAAAGGCGGTAAGCAAAGTCAAGGCTGTCAATAAGCGCATGACGGGAGGCATTTGGTGAGTTGCCATAGACCTCAAATGGAATGCATGAATAGGTTTTTTGAAATAGACATGCTCATTTTGCAATGAAAAAAGGGATTGCACAGCAATCCCTTTTGTTAAGCAGCGAAGAACTCGATCAGGCAGTCAACACCTTGCGATCACGCCGACGAGCCACAGCACCAATCATGCCCAAACCAGCTAAGAGCATGGCATAGGTTTCTGGTTCGGGGACGGGGGCGGCGATACCGTTAAGACGAACCTCATATATTGGGCTGTACGTTCTTGAAACACCTGTGATGTTCAACGAGTAAAATGTAGGGCTAGCTGCACTCGTTTGTAACCAGCTAAAGGTATTACCCGAGCCGTGAGTCAAATTCACAGAATTAGCCAAATTACCTACACTGGTGCCACTCGTTAGTGTTACCCCAAAATTGGTAAAGTCAACACTGCCAATCACTGTTGACGTAAAAGACTCACCTGCACCAAGTGTAAATTGAACTTGTTCGGTGAACGTATTGGGGTTTAACCCGTTACCCGACATGTAGGCAGAATCAAAGACTGTCTCCCTATCGGTTGCAAGTGCTCCCAGCACATTAGGAGTGGCAGAATACGCGCTCATACTCACTGTTGCTGCTACAGCCGCAACAGAAATTGTTTTGCAAACTTTGTTAAGTTTCATGGCACCAACTCCTGACGAAAAAAACGTAACTATAAAAGTATGCTGAGGTTGAAATGGGCAAATTGAATGATCAAAAACTGAATATGGTTTGCACTTCACTTGATGTCAAACCACCACCACCGACAATTTTAATAAACGTATCATGAGCCCAATCCACATGACCTGCCTGATATGTGTCAGCAAACACGTAGCCATCCGCACCTGCTTTATAAAATGAAATCCCACCGACAGCATTGCCAGTGAGTGCAGCATTATTAACAATAGCTAAACGAACACCTGCCTCGTCCACATAGTCATGACTCGTCCAATATGCAGGAGCACCATTATTGTCAAACAATCCCACATTGATCTTGTCGTGAACTTTATCCAGATTTGAAATGGTGTCAAATTGAGCGGCTGTATTAGATCCACCAACAGCAGTTGTATATGACACTAAATCAAGAATTGAGGTATTGGCTGGGATAACAAACACATCATCGCCACTGGTGGCCACAAATAGATCAGCACCTTCTCCACCAATAAATGTATTGCTAGGGGATGTTCCTGGGTCGATCAGATTCACGGTTCCCGATACGTACCAACTATCTGTAATAGATAAACTATTGGCGAGCTGACTTACAGTAAAGGTCACTGCCTCACCAGATTCAAATACACCATCACTGTGTGCCATTACACCCAGCTCAAAGCTCGTGACTCCATACGGTAGCATCACCTGACCCTTATGAAGGTCACCGGTCGTCGTTGACACCCGCTCCCAAACAGCAGGAGATAAAAGTCCAGTTATTCCTGATACTGTAGCAATGCCTTCACGAGCATAATTATCCAATCGATAATACAAATCACCGAAGTCATGACCGTTTGCCAAAGTTCCTTGTGTCGCACCAACGCCAGCCACGCTCACATCAAGCCAAGTAGACGCCTGAGCCGAACTGCCGCCTACGCCATCAAGTGGAGAGGAAGCCAAACTTGTTGGATTGACTAAGTCAAACTTGGCAATCGCAACGTGTCCTTCATCGACATTGACGTGGTCTACCCAAACACCGCTGACCAAAGTCTTGTTTGTTGCTTGATCCAGAACGACTTTAACAGGCACAACTGGAGTGCTTGATCCAACAGAACCCTGATCAAAAATATTCACCGTGCCTGAGACATACCAACTGTCTGTAAGCGTAATGCTGTTAGCTTGCTGACTGACCGAAAAGGTAACAGCTTCACCGGTTTCAACAACGGCATCGTTATGAACGAATACACCAAGTTCAAATGATTTCGTTCCAATTGCCAAGGGAACCATGCCGTTGGAAGGAGCCGCAGTCCAGTATGAAAGATCCATGCCCGTCGCCACCCCGGAAGTCGCTACTGTGTGTTCATAAGATGCAGCGTTGTCAACGGCCGAATCTACGTGGTAGTACAAAGCACCAAAATCACCAGTCGTACCTTGCGTTGCACCCACACCGGCAACGCTCACATCCACATAAGTGATTTGAGTATTGCCAGCAAAAGTGCCGGTAACGCCACCAAGTCCAGTAGTGCCAGATAGGTCAAACTTTGCCGTGGCGGCGTGGCCTTCGTCGATATTGATCTGATCGACGGCTCCAGTTTTGTTACGTGCATCCAGCGAAATGCTTACTGGGGTTACTGCATGATTCGACCCCGCTGCACCTGGATCAAACAAATTAACTGTGCCACCAACATACCAACTGCCTTGAAGAGTAGCCCCCTCAACTGTTTGTGATGCAGTGAAAACCAGCCCTTCACCGATTTCAACATTGGCATCGTTGTTAACAAAAACACCCAATTCGAATTTGGTTGTACCGGCGATCAAACTGATTTGACCTGTGGTTGGAACTGCAGCCCATCCAGTTGTCGTAGTACTCAAGTCAGCAGTCCCAAACACTGTGCCATCGGTTGATGCGCGGTAATACAAAGTTCCAAAGTCAAATGCAGTGGTTGCGCCCTGAGTCGATCCTATGCCAGCAACGCCGACGTTGACCACTGTGTTCCCGGTAGACGTAAAGGGATTGCTTGCCAAAGCAGCGCCAGTGCTGGTGCCTGGAAGCACGATGTTGTAGAGGGCGTAGGCGGTGTGACCTTCCTCGACCTTAACATCAGCAACGATTGAAGGGGCAACAATCGTTGCGTTAGTAGTATCAAGAATAAAGGACACGGCCGTGAAAGACGGGTCAGCCAACTGCCAGGTGCTGGCTGCGTTCCAGCTGTTTTCAAGACCAATGCTTGTGGTTAATTGACTCACTGTGAATGTGACAGCTTCACCCGTTTCCTGAGCATTATCCGCATTGATATACGTGCGCAGGAAGAAATGGTTAAAACCCGCGTTGATGGTGAACTGGTTCAGGGTTGAGGTTGGTTCTGATGGCGAGTTGACATTCAACCAAATACCGCTATCGCCCATGCTGTACTGGAAACCAGTGAAGTCAGATGTACTGGTGCCTGTGCCAACCAGCGTTGCACCAACGACAGTAGCCGAGGACAAAGAAGGTGTGAGATTGAATCGCGTCATGGCGTAGCCGGCCTCAGTCACTGTCTGAGGGTGTCCCACGCTCCCCGTATCTACGGGCGTGATTGTTGCGATGTTGTTTGCCATGTTTAATTCCCCTAAATATGCGTGGCCCCAGCAACGTTGCCATCTACAAATGGCTTTAAAAGCAAGGGCGATTTAACTGGTATTTGTTACAAATAAGTCTTGATGTAAGAAACTTCTTGCATCAAAAATACTTGAAGTAAGAAAGTTCTTACTCCAAGTCAGCGCGATTATTGCATGAATGGGAAGATTGTGTGAAAAATATTTTTCAAGGTGTCAGCATTCACCAACAAGTCGAATCTGCCGGCGCATGGTACAGTAATTCGTCAAATAACAGCACGCAGTTGCTGTGACTGTTTGATTTGGCTCAATCGGGAGATTTACACAATGACACTATTTGTTGCGACGACTGCAAACACCATTTTCACTGGCACCACAACCGAAGTTGACACAGTTCAATTTGGTGATGGTACCGGACCAGTCACGGCAAATTTGGCTACCGGCAGTGCCAGCGGGGCTGGCGTTGGCACAGATGTTTTGATCTCTATTGAGAATCTCATAGGCAGCCAGTATGCTGATACGCTGATTGGTGACCAGAATGCCAACGTCTTGAGCGGCGCTGCCGGCAACGACACTTTAATTGGTGATGCGGGCGATGACTCGCTCAATGGTGACGCGGGTAATGATGTTTTGTCTGGCGACACTGGCAACGATGCACTCAATGGGGGTGCCGGTGATGACACCCTGGCGGGTGGTGCCGGGATTGATACCGTTCTGTATTCCGATGCCACCGGAGCTGTCACCGTCAACCTTAACCTGGGCGTGGCCACGGGAATGGGCGCAGACTCATTGCGTGACATCGAGAGCGCTACTGGCGGGCAATACGCCGATGCACTGATTGGCGACCTAAATAACAACGTGTTGTCTGGTGGCGCTGGCAATGACACCTTGCTGGGCAATGAGGGTGACGACAGCCTCTACGGTGGTGATGGCATCGACAACTTGTTGGGGGGAGTGGGCAACGACGTTTTGTCTGGCGGTGCCGGGGACGATACGCTGAACGGCGGTGC
>CAIYNH010000025.1 GCA_903927495.1 uncultured beta proteobacterium | reverse complement strand
GCCTGATTCCGATTTTTGTCGCATTTGCTTAGCGCGGATCAGGAAGTCTGAATTTATTGCGCAAACTAGCTCCTACCTCTGGCTTTTGGGCAAATGGGTCGCTGGGGTTGCGTCCCTGCAGTACGTCTTCAAGGCGTGTCTGAACGGCGGCCAGCATCTTAGGGTGGCTGTAAATGTAAAACTGCCCCGCCAATACTGCATCAAACACCTTTTCGGCCACCTCAGCCGCAGTCACCTTACCTGAACCTACGGCTTTGTCACTCATTGCCTGTCTGATGAGTTGACTTTGCGTGGGCTTGGCAAGGGTCAGATCAGCCGGGCGGTTGCGGTGACTTTGGCTGATGCCGGTGGGCACAAAGTAAGGACACAACACCGAGGCGCTGATTTGCTCAGTGACCAAGGCCAAATCCTGATAAAGCGTCTCGCTCAAACTTACAACCGCGTGTTTGCTGGCGTTGTAGACCCCCATATTGGGTGGATTCAGTAGCCCGGCCATGCTGGCGGTGTTAACAATGTGACCTTGGTATTCGGGATCAGCCTTGGCGGCAGCCAGCATCAGCGGGGTAAATACCCGCACGCCATGGGCCACACCCATCAGGTTCACGCCCAACACCCAGGCCCAATCGGCGGCCGAGTTCTCCCAGATTAGGCCACCGCTTGCCACGCCGGCGTTGTTAAACACCAGATGTGGCACCCCAAAATGCGCCAGGGTTGCCTGACCCAGAGCCTCAACCTCGCTGGCCTGCGATACATCAACTCGGTGTGCCAGCACCTGGGCACCCATGGCGCGCAACTCCTTGGCTGCAGCATCCAAGGCATCTTGCTGGACATCTGCCAGCACCAGATTCATGCCCCGACTGGCTCCAATGCGGGCGCATTCGAGGCCAAAACCGGAAGCTGCACCGGTCAAAACGGCGGTTTTATTGGTGAAATCTTTGATCACAATGTCTCCTGTAAATTCAAGCCGAACGCAGCATCTCAAGGTGCGGTATGCCATCTTCGACATAGGGTCGATCCGCGTCTACAAACCCATGCTTGGCATAAAAACCGCTGAGATGGGTTTGGGCACCAACGCAAATCGTTTGCGGCCCCCAGACCTGATCGACCGCTGAAATTGCCTGATCGATCAGGGCATGACCCAAACCTGTGCCACGTCGGGCGCTGCGTGTCACGACCCGGCCAATGCTGGCCTGCGCAAACTTGGACCCAGCCGGCAGGCAGCGGGCATAAGCCTGCAGTTCACCACCCTGCACGCCCAGCAAGTGCATGGCCTGTCGGTCAGCGCCGTCCATATCCTGAAAAATGCACTGCTGCTCAACCACAAACACTTCGCTGCGCAGACGCAGCACCTCATACAGTTCCGCCACGCGCAAATCATCGAAGGCCAGCAAGCGCCATACCGGTGCGCTTGACTCCCAGGGCGCGGCCGTGCCAATGGACCAAAGCTTGAACGTCATGATTTACTCTCCATGTAAATGGCGTGGCAGTGAAGAATCGGTTCAAACACGGTTAGTCCCGTGAGGTCAGATAAAACTGACCAATTGTTTACCAAAATTTCTGCCTTTGAGCAAACCCAAAAATGCCTCAGGCGCTGCCTCAATCCCCTGAGCAATAGATTCACGGGCTCGCAGTTGACCGGTAGCGACCAAGGTGCCCAGTTCTTTGAGTGCCTCGGGCCACACTTCCATGTGCTCGCTGACAATAAAACCCTGAATTTTCAGACGGCTCATCAAAATCAGCGCCGGGTAAGTCATGGGCAGGGGGACTCCGTCATAGCCGGCAATCATGCCGCACACGGCAATTCGGCCAAAAGCATTCATGCGACTCAGCACCGCATCCAAAATCATACCGCCGACGTTCTCAAAATAGCCGTCGATGCCATCCGGACAGGCTTGCTTTAGTGCTTTCGACAAAGAGCCCGCATCCGGGTGCAGTTTGTAGTCGATGCAGGCATCAAAGCCAAGTTCAGCCACCGCGTATTGGCATTTATCCGGGCCACCGGCAATGCCGACCACACGGCAACCCCGGGCTTTAGCCAATGCCCCAAAGGCACTCCCCACAGCCCCCGTGGCGGCACTTACCACCATGGTTTGCCCCGGCTGTGGCTCAATGATTTTGACCAAGCCATACCAGGCGGTGACACCGGGCATGCCCACCGCGCCCAAATACGCACTCAAGGGAATATGCGTGGTATCAACCTTGCGCAAGGCTGCGGGTTCGTTGCCATTAACCACGCTGTACTGCTGCCAGCCACCCATGCCAACCACCTTGTCGCCTACAGCAAATTTGGCATGCCTGGACTCCAGCACCTCGCCTGCGGTGCCGCCAATCATGGGCTGCCCAAGTGGTTGAGGTTGTGCATAACTTTTGCCGTCATTCATGCGGCCACGCATGTAGGGGTCCAGACTAAGGTAGTGGTGGCGCACCAGCACCTGACCCTCGCTAAGCACGGGCGTATCAGACGCAACTTGTTTAAAGTTGCTGGCGCTGGCTTCGCCGACCGGGCGAGTGTCAAGCAGAATTTGTTGATTCAATGGCATGCTGGTTTCTCCTGAAAAATACTATACAAATAATAGCTGCTAATGCAATGGCAGCTTGCGAAAATTGGCATTTACCTAACAATAAGCGCTAAGCCAAATCCCATTGATTTGTGCTGGCGATCGTCAATGTTCGGTCTTCGCTTCCTGCACGCGAACATTCAAGGGGTGCACGCTCCTGGGGCCAGTGGGCAGGCGCTTGATGTACTTGAAAGTGCCGGTAGCGTGCGCGCAATCCTTTCCATGTGCATCAAACACTGTGGCCTCGGTAAAAGCCAGCGTGGCGGTGTGGTGCATCAAGCGGCCTTTGCAGGTGAGTTGCCCGCGTGAGGGCTGCATAAAACTGGTTTTCATTTCAATAGTCACCACACCCAGGTCTTTGACACCACTGCGTGCAGCCATCGCCATGGTCACATCCAGCAGCGTCATCACTGCACCGCCATGCGTCACGCTGTAAGAGTTCAGGTGCTCAGGTTTGGGGGCATAGCTGATTTCAGAAAAACCGCCACCATACGCGGTCAAGACAAAGCCAAGGTGCCTGACAAACGCGATATCGACGCCAAAATCGGTACTCGGTAAAGTAATGTCCATTCATCCTCCGATGACGGCACTGACACCGCCATCCACCGCCAGCCACTGACCGGTAATGTGCTTGCCAGCGGCAGAAGCAAACAGGACCGCGAGACCCTTGAGGTCTTCATCATCGCCCAATCGTTGCAAGGGCGCATTCGCGGCCAGCCTTTCTGCACCCAATGCCGCCAGCGTGCCAGCGGTCATTTTGCTGGGAAAAAAGCCCGGACAGATGGCGTTGACGGTGATGTTGTACTGGCCCCATTCGCTGGCGAGCGCCCGGGTAAAGTTGATCACGGCACCTTTGGAGGTGTTGTAGGCTATGGTTTTCATGGCTGCCGGATTGCCCCCAAAGCCCGCAATTGAGGCCACATTGATGATGCGACCACTGCGCCGGTCAATCATGCTGTGTTTGCCAATCAGCTGGCTGAGCAAAAAGTAGCCACGCACATTCAAGTTCATGACCTTATCCCAGCTCGATAGCGGGTAGTCCTGCGCCGGGGCACCCCAGCTGGCGCCAGCGTTATTCACCAAAATATCCACATCACCCATGCGCTGCAAGGTTTCACTGACCAGTTTCTGGATGTCTGATTCAACGGCGCAATCGGCTGCCACCCAGCGCGCGTCGATGCCTACAGCCTGCAACTCGGCAACAGCGGCCTCAAGCTCGTTCGCCTTGCGGGCACTCAGCATGACACGGGCACCTGCCTCACCCAAGGCGTGGGCGATTTGCAAGCCGAGGCCACGTGAGCCGCCGGTGATCAGTGCAGT
>CAIYNH010000024.1 GCA_903927495.1 uncultured beta proteobacterium | reverse complement strand
CTGAAGTTTGGGGCTGTCAAGGACTGACAGATTAAGGTCTTCGGGGTCTGGCAGCCAGGCCTGGCGTACACGCTTGTCTTGCGCCCTGCTGATCATGTCAGCCAGTGCCCAGGCGGGTCTGAGGCAGTCAATGCCGTTGGCGGTGCTGTCGGTGCCGGGTTTGACGGTTTGAAACCACTTTTGCGTGCGCGTCACCAAGTCAACGCCTTCAACGCTGTAGTGCGCGCTACTCGGGGTGATGGCAATTTCTGGCCGTGTTGGGATTTGCGTGGTCCAACCGGCGGCGCGCAGCCGGTCCAGCCCCACTTTGATGGCCTGAGGAAAGATGCGACGCAGGGCTTGCTCAGGGTTGGCCTGCGGGCTACGTACCAGGTTCATGTGTACATCAGCACGCCCACCCAGTGATTTGACCAGGCCAGCTTTGCGCCACTGGGCCAGATAGCTCGAGGCAATGGCTGATTTCCAGCCGAACACCACGGTGAGCTCGCTGCCGGTAAAAATTTCAGGCAGGCTGCGCAGCCGTGCAATGGCTGAGGTGTAGGTGCGCTCAGTCATTTGGGGTGGGTACGCCGGCTACGCTACGCATCATGTCAATGCCACGTTTTAGTTGTTCGGAAGC
The DNA here is from genome assembly GCA_903927495.1 of uncultured beta proteobacterium. Classification (GTDB taxonomy): domain Bacteria; phylum Pseudomonadota; class Gammaproteobacteria; order Burkholderiales; family Burkholderiaceae_C; genus Rhodoferax. The sequence goes on along the minus strand of CAIYNH010000024.1, from coordinate 4,618 downwards.
GCTGGCCAACATGGTGACAGCGGTAGCCTTGTCCATAGGCCAGGATGAGGGTAGCCAGCGTTTGAGGTCTTGCGCCACGCGCTCGGCCGCGCCTGGGGCTTGGAGTTCGGCCAGGCGAGCCAGTGCACTACGAATCCAGCCCTGCGCGGTATCAGTCACGAGCCCACTGGGGGCTGGATAAATACACAAACGCGTGTGAAGCATGTCGGGGGTGGGGCTGGCCACGCCCTGTTCGCACAACCACCACAGGTCATAAACGTCGCGCGGCTTGATGCGATCGCGCGCGCCCAAGGCATACACCTTGTCGGCAAAAATCTCGTGGAGCGTGAGTGTGGGCACAAAAGTCTGCCCACTGTTTGAGGCAATGGTGCTCACCTTGAGTGTCAGTGCGTGCAAAGCGGCAGCGGGCGTTTGCCAAAGTTCGATTTTTACCTTGGCACTGCCAATGACTTGCGGGCCTGACAGGGTGACATAAAAGCTGTGCGGGTTGCGCTGGTCTTTGATTGGCGTGACCGACACCGACAAGTCTGACGCAATGTCACTGGGCAAGCGCAAGCGTTTTTGCACTTCACGCGACAAGTTCTTCATCGACAAACCGCCACATACCATGAAGTGAAGGTCTTCGCTGAAGCGCGCCGAACCATGCGCCAAGTGCAGTGAGGTGCCGCCCTGAAAAGCCAGCTCACCGGGCTCCCAACGGCGTGAGTCGATCAACGCAGCCAATGTGGCGGTTTGCAGCACGCCGCGCAGGCGAAACTCTTCCTGGGTTGAAATGGTGCGCTTTCCGGTTGCCATAAATAGCATTTGTTAATGTATGAATTATTACATTAATTAGTGGTTTAATTTTGGCTATCAAACAAATGATCGCCACTGATAGCCGCATCAAAGGTGCCAAAGTCAACGTGATGGGCCTGACCTTCAAAGAAAACTGCGCCGATGTGATCAACGAGCTAAATGCCTATGGCGTAGAAGTGTTCGTCCACGACCCCTACGGTGACCCGGCGGAAGCCCTACATGAATATGGTGTGCATCTGCTGCCCTGGGCTGCCCTGCCCCAAGCCGACGCCATCGTAGCAGCCGTGTCGCACAGGCAGTTTGTCGGGTTACCGGTGGCTGACTTTCAGCAAAAGCTCATCAAGGGCGGCTGCTTCATCGACGTGAAAGCCTGCTTTGATGCCAAGGCGTTTGAAGACGTGGGCATTAAGGTTTGGCGGTTGTAAGGTGCTATGTACTTAGTAGCAGCTTGCGCATGTGCAGCTTGCGCTAGAGGCCTGAATAGGTTGTCGTTATTAAACGTGCGACAGTTCTTGCCGGATGGTACTTCGCACCACCTCTGCAAGCGTCTGCCCAAGGGCCACTTGGCGTAATGCTTCATTGAGCAGTGTCTGATAGTTGCCACCCACCATTTCGGCCCGGGCTTTAAACACAGCCAATGTGGCGTTGTCCACGCGCATGGTGATTCGGGTCTTGCCGCCCTGTGCGGCTTGCAAGCGCGCCAGCTCAGGCACCTCAGCCACTGATTTGGCATCGGTGAAATCCATATTGGCGTATTGGGTAAACACGGGGTCAGAATTGTTGTTCATAGCGTTTGCGTTGGGGTTGATTGGCCTTCCAAGCCGAAATTAAACGAGGTGTGTCGCCGCGTAGAGTCCACACCACCACCAGAATTCGTCCTTTGCTACCGATGCCTAGTGAAATAAATCGTGCCTCGCCTGTGCTATCGGCATCTTCCCGAGTCAATGCGTAAGGATCAAGCAGCACATGTTTGGCCTCATCAAACGTGACACCGTCATGATTCACTGGATTCGCAGCAGCCTTTTCAGGATCAAAGTCGATTTTCATGGGAGTCAAGTGTATGCACAAAACAATGCACAGGCAATATATTGAATGGGGATCTGGGTACGATTAATGGGTTGGGAAGCATTCGTCGCGACGGCGCGACTCCTGCACAAGGCAGGGCCGCAGGTGCGGGGTGATTGCTATTGATTATGGAGCCTGTGAGCATGCCGACTTTTCTGAGATAGCCCGGCTGATTGCGTCTGCGCAGGCCCGGGCCGTGCAGGCGGTCAACACCACGTTGATTGACTTGTATTGGCAAGTTGGACACGACCCCTACGGTGACCCGGCCGAAGCCTTGCATGAATACGGCGTGCAACTGTTGTCCTGGGCTGCCCTGCCTCAAGCCGATGCCATCGTGGCGGCGGTGTCGCACCATCAGTTTGTCGGAATTTCAGTGGCAGATTTTCAGCAAAAACTCATCAAGGGCGGCTGCTTTATTGACGTGAAAGCGTGCTTTGATGCCAAGGCGTTTGAAGAGGTGGGGATCAAGGTTTGGCGGCTGTAGAGTGCTATTGACTTGGTAGCTTCTTGTGCATGTGCAGCGGGCGTTAGATGCCGAATCAGTATGTAACTTTGGCTGATTGAGGTTGAGAAAAACACCGTTCCTTACCTGCGAAACCTGCGTGTGGTTTGCGCCGAAATTCGCCATTCGCAAATGGCGAATGCAGGTGTAAACTACGCTCATGTACCGTTCAAAATCCAATCCGCAAATAACTCTTCGTCCGCAAGATGTGGTGGTGCTATTGCGCTTGTCGCTTCAACAGGGGGCGGCACCCACCTATGCAGCTTTAGCTGAAGAGTTAAAGCTGACTGCATCAGAAATTCACGCTGGGGTGGAACGTACACTGACAGCGCAATTGCTACGCAAAGATTCCGCTGGAAAACCCGTGGTGCTGTTGGAGCCTTTGCGACTGTTTCTACAGCACGGCGTGCGCTATTGCTTTCCGGCGACCCATGGTGCCATGACACGCGGCATGCCTACCAGCTACGCCGCCCCGCCCATGCTGGCGCTGATAGTGCAACCCAACGAAGCGCCACCTGTGTGGCCGCACAAGACGGGTACGGTGCGCGGCGCGGCCTTTTATCCCTTGTATCCCACGGTGCCGGACGCCGCGCTGCGCAACCCTGCGCTCTACGAGCTTTTGGTGTTGGTAGATGCCATGCGCGGGGGGAGCCTACGTGAGCGCGCTTTGGCGATAGCCGAATTGGACAAACGGTTGTCTGCATGATGCACCAACTTAACCCGAATGACCCCAATGTGGTGATGCTGGAACTTGTTGCCCACCGCTTGGGGTCTGATTTGTGCGGCAAATTTGCCTTTGTGGGTGGCTCAATTGTGGGCTTGTTGATAACCGACCCGGCCAATCCACCTATCAGGTCAACGCAGGACGTGGACATCGTTGTCGAAGTACTTGCCTTGTCTGGCTATCACCGCATTGAGAAAGCGCTGCGAGTACGCGGCTTCACCCAAGACATGAGCGCCGACGCGCCCATCTGCCGCTGGCATGTGGATGGCATCACGGTGGACGTGATGCCCACGATGGAAGAGATTCTGGGTTTCGCCAATCGTTGGTATCCGCTGTGTGTGGCAACAGCGCAGGCACTGGTGTTGCCCAATGGTGTCGCCATTCGCGTTATACAAGCACCGGTCTTTATTGGAACCAAGTTGGAGGCATTCCATGGACGCGGGGGTGCCGATTATTTGTTTAGTCATGATCTGGGCGACATCATCAGTGTGGTGGACGGGCGCGAAAGTTTGCTTGGAGAATGCCAGCAGATGCCCGAAGAGCTGCAAGGCTATCTTGCCGAGCAGTTTTCGGCATTGCTAGATGATCGTCGGTTTCTGGATGCCTTGCCTGGTCATTTGCCAAGTGATGCCATGAGCCAAACCCGCCTTCCCGACCTGGAAGCCAAAATTCAACAGCTCGCAAATCTATCCGACCCATAAAAATTGAATAAGACCCTAAAGCCGATGCCATATACAGCCGCCTGATTGCAGGTACTGTGGTTGAAAGCGATGAGGTGCGCCCAAGCGTTGTGTTCGATTTCGACGTCAACGGCCGAGTCTTGAAGCTTTGAGATTTTTGCAGAAATCACCCAGATGATTGTTGCCGCACGGGTGCGGGCGGTGCAAGCAGTCAACACCACACTGATTGACCTATATTGGCAAGTGGGCCAGACCATCAGCATCAAGATTGCACTGGCGCACTGGCGCACTGGGGCGATGGCGTGGTAGCGCGACAATTGCCTTGGACGCATAACCTGATCCTCCTGAACCAAAGCAAACGGCCAGAAGATGGTGAGTTTTACCTGCAGCAATCCGCGAGCAGTGGGGCAAGCGCGAGCTGGAGCGGCAGTTCAAAACCGCTTTGTTTGAGCGCACGGTGCTTAACCCCCTCAAAAGTGTCGCCACTTGTGTCACAAATGCACCCAGACCGGTATTCCTATTTAGTAGCTGCTTGCGCTTGTGCAGCGGGCGCTAGAGGCCTGAATAGGTTGTCGTTATTTAACGTGCGACAGTTCTTGCCGGATGGTACTTCGCACCACCTCTGCAAGCGTCTGCCCAAGGGCCACTTGGCGTAATGCCTCATTGTGCAGTGTCTGATAGTTGCCACCCACCATTTCGGCTCTGGCTTTGAACACGGCCAGTGTGGCGTTGTCCACACGCATGGTGATGCGCGTCTTGCCACCCTGTGCGGCTTGCAAGCGCGCCAGCTCAGGCACCTCAGCCACTGATTTGGCATCGGTGAAATCCATATTGGCGTATTGGGGATTAATT
>CAIYNH010000023.1 GCA_903927495.1 uncultured beta proteobacterium | reverse complement strand
TTCGGCGCTGGTGGCTTGCAGTGCAGCGGCCCAGGTGACAGGATAATTGTGTTTGATCAGTGCCGGAATCAGAATTGTCCCAATGGCAAAGGTAGTGGCTACCGATGAGCCCGAGACTGCTGCAAAAATCATGCAGGTCAAGACGCAGGTCATTGGCAAACCGCCTTGCACGCCGCCCACAATGCTCTTGGCAAATTCGACCAAACGGCGTGAAATGCCACCGGTCTCCATGATGTTGCCCGCCAAAATGAAAAATGGAATGGCGGCTAGCGGAAATTTGTTGATGGCATTAAACATTTCCTTGACCGAAATCAGCATGTTGGCATGGTTGACCTGAATGCCTAAGATTGAGGCCAGACCAATCGACACGGCCACAGAAATGGTTAGCGCAAAGCACAACACCATGGTGACGAGCATGACGACACTCATTGCGCTGTCTCCAGTTCTAGCCGTTGTGGGTCAATCAGGTTGCCAATGATGCCAATCACTGAGAAAACACCACCAACCGGTAGCGCCAGATAAGCCCAAAACATCGACACGTCTTCCATGCCAACGACAGTTTGCACTCGACCACGTTGGGCGTAGTCCCAACCCCACCAGATGATGACGACGATCAGCATGAGCGCAGCGCCGCATACCAGCCAGTCCAGCACCCGCTTGATCCGGGGTGGGCTCCAGCGGTAGACAACATCCACACTGACCATGGCCCCCTGGCGAAAAGCCGCCGGAATGCCCATGAACACCATCCAGATCAGACTGAAGCGAATCAGCACTTCGGTCCACTCAGCAGGTGACTGAATGACGAAGCGCATGATGATCTGGAACAGCCCAAGGCTTGCGGCCACCGCCATCATGGCGCAGGCCACGACCATGGCAAAGCCTGTGGTGTAACGCTCAAGTGTCAAAAAAGTGGATTTCATGGCTTCACAGTGGATGGATAAAAAACGCCCGTAGATCTTGTCAGACGGGCGTTAGAAGCTATCATAAAAATAGCAAATAAAACCTGTGCTTACTTGAAATTGCGAATCTTGTCAATGTTGACTTTACCAAACTGTTTCTCAAATTCGGCATTCACCGGGGCCAGTGCAGCCACAAACTTGGCCTTGTCGAGATTTTCAACCACGTTCATGCCTTTGGCGCGCAACTCGGCCACACCTTTGGCATCATCGGCATCCACGCGCTCACGGTTGGCTTTGGTGCCCTCCTTAGCTGCATCCAGAAACGCTTGCTTATCTGCGGCGCTAAGTCCCTCGAACGAGACCTTGTTCATCAGATAAATGCAGGGCGAATAGACGTGGCCGGTCAGACTCAGGTGCTTTTGCACCTGGTCAAACTTGGCCGACATGATGACGGGCAGCGGATTCTCCTGGCCATCGACCGTGCCTTGTTGTAGCGCGGTAAAAACTTCCGGGAAAGCCATGGGGGTGGTGATGATGCCAAAACCTTTGTAAGCGGCAATGTGCACCGGGTTTTCCATGGTACGAATCTTTAGACCTTTCAAATCTTCAGGTGTGTTGACCGCACGCTTGCTGTTGGTCATGTGACGAAAGCCGTTTTCCGCCCAGGCCAGTGCCTTGAAACCCTTGGAATCAAACTTGCCCAGCAAATCCTGACCAATGCCACCATCGAGTACCGCTCGGGCATGGGCTTTGTCACGAAACAGAAAAGGAATGTCAAGAATTTTGGTGTCGGGTACAAAATTGGGTATCGGTCCGCTAGACGAAAAAGCCAGTTCCTGGGTGCCCAGTTGTACCGCCTCAATTGACTCGCGCTCACCGCCGAGAGCCCCGTTATAAAAGGTCTGTACTTTGTAGCGGCCGCCTGTTCGCTTTTCAACTTCTTTGGCAAACACATCAATTGCCACACCCTGGTGCGAGTTTTGGGCGGTAGAAATGCTGATCTTCATGACAGTCTGGGCATTCGCACCGCCAACGAAGCCCAGTGCCAAAGTTAAACTGACGAGTAATTGGGAAAGTTTCATAGATGACTCTTGGGAGTTGTTTTTTAAGCTCGCCATTATGCAGAGAAGTCGGCTAAGCCAGCATCGGGGTTTTCGCGCACGGGGTTTGATTTCTGGGCTCGAGGCAACCTTGGCTCGACTGCTGGGTCGCTTACTCATGTCAGCTAGGATCTGCTCTATTTCGCGCGGGTGCTCTGTCACACCCGCAGTTGCTTTTTCATGCGTATTTATTTTGAGCACTTTTCTATGACTGTGAAGTCGTGAATCCGCGTAAACTAAAAAAGTTATATTTGGGCACTCAAAAACGACAGTTACCATGAAAATTCCCAGGTGTCCTTTATTGCTTGTGCGTGGCATCAGCTTTGGCTTGTTATTCCTTGCAATGGGTTGCTCGGTGGCTGTCAGTGCCGCCAGTCAGCTCGACCGCGTGGCGCTGGTGATTGGCAACTCGGCTTACAGCAGTTCGCCCCTGACCAATCCGCGCAATGACGCAAGTGCCATGGCCGCCTTGCTGACCAAGGCCGGATTTAAGGTTGATGTGTTGTTAGACGCGGATTTGGGGAAAATGCAAGCCTCGGTTGACCGTTTTGGTCAGTCTATTCGTGACCCCAACGTCAAGTTCGGCCTCTTTTACTACGCCGGACACGGTTTGCAGCAAGACTGGCGCAACTACCTGGTGCCGGTATCGGCGCACATCAAGGTGCCCGCTGACGTGCCTAAACAAACTGTGGACGTGAGCAACCTCCTGCGCTACATGGAAAAAGCACAAGGCCGAAGCTTTTTGGTGGTACTTGATGCCTGTCGCAATGACCCGTTTGCCGGTGTGTTCAGGCCTGCAGCCAAGGGTTTGAGCCAGTTTGATGCCCCTGTGGGTAGCTTGCTGGCTTATGCCACTTCACCGGGCAATGTAGCGCAAGATGGCGAGGGTGAAAACGGTTTGTACACCGGGTTTTTACTGCGCGAGTTTGCCGTCACCGGCGCGCGACTTGAAGACGCATTCAAGCGGGTGAGGTTAAGCGTGCGCCTGGCCTCCAACGGCGAGCAAATTCCCTGGGAGAGCACTTCGCTCGAAGAAGATTTGTACCTGTTTCCGATCATCAAGTCCAAATTAACCGAAGCCGAGCGCGATCTCTTGCTCGAAAAAGAAATGACCACTTGGTTGCGTGTGAAGAGCAGCACCGATCCCAAAGTGCTTGCGGAATTTATTCGCGAATATCCCAGCGGGAGTGCCAGCGAACTGGCACAGTCGCGCATGAATCGCATGCTTCAGGCCATGGCGGAGCAAAACACCCAGCGCCAACAGGAGCAGGCAAAAATGGCAAGCCAGGAAGCCCAGGAACTCGCCG
>CAIYNH010000022.1 GCA_903927495.1 uncultured beta proteobacterium | reverse complement strand
TCGACACCGATAATCTTGATGAAGACGCCATTCAGGTAGTGGGTGTTGATGAAAACGACACGCCAGCCAGCCAGGAAGTCAAGTCAAGAAAGGTTCTGCTTTCATCCGTTGAGGACTACCAGTTTCTCCCGTATAGCTGGAACCGTCCCAATGCATTTGAGCGCCAGGCACTTACAAAGTGGCTGGACCAAGCCTGGCGCAGTAGCGATCTGCCAACTGTCAGGCTTGCGACACTTGTATTTGCCGCCATTCAAACCGGAAATTCCCTGCGCACAATCCTCTTTAGTACATTGACTCAAGTTAGTTCGGATGACTGGAGTCTTGATGTCAGCGGCGGTTTCTTGCACCGCCGCCCACCCCGGCGCGATGCCGGTTGGCGGTCAACTGCGGACAGCGACGCCTGGGTCAGCCTCAGGGCAAGTCAAATACAAATTGCACTCCCAAGTGCCGCTGTCGCAGTCCTTGCGCAACTTCTCAGTGTCGCCCCGGACACCCTCACTTTACTGGAGCTTTTGACTGGAGATGTGCCACCCGAGCAGCAATTTCGCGCCCTGTGTCGAACCACCCCGGGTCTGCATCGTGTCACTTCCGGCATGCTGTCATATATGCTGGAACAAAGTTCCTTTGAAACCAGCGCCGACGCAGTCCTTAGCCAGTTGCTGGCCAGTCACCCAAGCTCGGGTTTACCGGGGTCATGTGCCTACGCAAGCTACTCTCTAGGCACGGTTCAATCAACTATCCGGGTCATCGCAACGCCACCGGCACCAACTGACAACGGTGCGGCCTGGCTTCATGATGACGATAACGCCGCCGGCAGTGAGCTCTGTCCGATTGAATCACTGGTCCGGGAAGCCTGTGCGCACGCATTGACCGCAGTGAACCTGTTGGCAGGTGATCCACTGCAATGGCCGATTCACCATAACGCCTTTACCGCCTACTGCGTAGTCGTTCTGTTGGCTGCAATGGGTGGACGCCCGGTGACATCGCCCCATGAATCGATTCGAAATTTTGACTTCAAGACTTTGCAGATTTACATTGAGGACAAGGTATCGAGCAGTTTGACCCAGGGTCGGCTGCTACCACTGCCAAGGTTTGCCGCAGAACTGATTGAGCAGCATTACTTGCCCCATCTGGCCCGAGTTGCACAGCTGATCGGTGGGTGCGACCCGGCGATGAGCAAGGAGATCACATTGCTGGCCAGCGGTCAGCCCAGTCTCAAATTGCCGCTTTTCTTCTTGCTTGAGGTCAATCCAAAACTCTCCTGGTTCGAGGTTTCCGAAAAGACACTGTCCGCGCTAGGCCTCTTTAAATGGCCATTGCCCTGGAATTTGATGCGCCACAGGCTTCCCACCCAGCTCAAGCGCATGGGTGTGAATCATGAAACGATCAACGGCTTGACCGGTCACGGCGAGCAAGGTACCTCTGCCTATGGCTACTACTCGACCCGTGTTTGGCAAGAAGACGCCGATGCGAGCCAGCAAATGTTGGCTGAGCTGTTGGACCGACTCAGCCTCGGATTTCCACAGAAACCCGATT
>CAIYNH010000021.1 GCA_903927495.1 uncultured beta proteobacterium | reverse complement strand
GTTTAACGGCAAGGATGAAAAGATTGATGTCAGTCAGGTGGCTGTTTCCATGAACGGCATTGAACTGCAGGACCGTGAATTTTTCTCGGCTATTGCTGAAGGTCGCGAGCCCATCAGCAGCGTGGCCCAGGTCTTGCCGTGTTATCAGGTACTGCATGACCTAGAGCAACAATTGGCAATCTGAGTCGACCCCGCCGAATCCGGCCCTAGCACACTATTTTTCTATGCAAACTCGAAAAATTGGCCCGCTCCAAGTTTCAGCCATTGGCCTGGGCTGCATGAATCTGAGTTACGCCTACGGTGTGCCGCCCACAGCAGAGCACGCCGAGCGGCTGCTGCTGTCGGCGGTGGATGCTGGCGTGACCCTTTTTGATACCGCAGCACTCTACGGTTTTGGTAGCAACGAATGTTTGCTGGGTAAGGTACTCAAGCCTTATCGTCAAAAACTCGTGCTGGCCACCAAGGGTGGCATGGCAGGTGTGGACAGCGCCGGCGATGGCAAACTGGTGCGTGTGATTAATGGCCGCCCCGCCGCCATCCGGAAAAACTGTGAGGACAGTTTGCGCCGCCTGCAGACCGATGTGATCGACCTGTATTACCTGCACCGCTGGGACAAAAATGTACCCATTGAAGACAGCGTGGGCGAGATGTCGCGGCTGGTGGAGCGGGGTCTGGTGCGGGCGCTGGGCCTGAGCGAGGTCGGTGCCAGCACGGTTCGCAAAGCGCACGCGGTGCACCCCATTGCCGCCGTGCAGACGGAATATTCGCTGTGGACGCGCAACCCCGAAATAGCCGTGTTGCAAACCTGCCAGGAACTGGGCATTGCCTTTGTCGCCTTTAGCCCGGTGGCACGTGCTTTCCTTACCGGCAAGTTGCAGGATGTCAGTGCCTTATTGCCTAACGACTTGCGTTTGACCATGCCGCGCTTTGAGCCTGACAACTATGCCGCCAACCTCAAACTGCTGCCGCCCTACCAACAGCTGGCGCGCGAGTCGGGATGCACACCGGCGCAACTGGCGCTGGCTTGGTTGCTGCACAAGGACGGGCACATCATCCCGATTCCAGGTACCACCAGCCTGGAGCACTTGGCCGAAGACATGGCTGCTGCAGATGTGACGCTTGACCCCAGCATCATGGTCAAGCTGGAGGCTTGCATCAACCAGGGTAATGTGGTGGGTAGCCGCTATAACGCGCAGTCGCAAAACGATGTGGATACCGAATGTTTTTGAATTTGCTATTTTTAGAGGAGCTGTTAGCGCACTGTTTATGGGCGTTTTAGCCGTATTTCTTATATAAACCCTATTTTCAAAGAAATACCATGAATCATCCTTTGATGCTGCTGCCAGGCCTGATGTGTGATGCTGCCGTTTGGGTGCCACAGGTTCAGGCACTCGGCCCTGATGTGGTGTGTGTGATTCCGGCCTACGAGTTGCGTGACTCAGTCACCGCCATGGCCGAGCAGGTGTTGCTGCAGGCACCCGGCGCGCATTTTTGTATGGCGGGTCACTCGATGGGAGGTCGTGTTGCGCTGGAGGTCATGCGGCTGGCTCCGCAGCGGGTGGCGCGACTGGCGCTGCTCGACACCGGTACGCATCCGCTGGCTGACGGTGAAACGGGTGCCAAGGAGCGGGCAGGTCGCATGGCATTGCTGGAACTGGCACGCACCCAGGGCATGCGCGCCATGGCGAGTCAATGGGCGCGCGGCATGGTGCATCCGGAGCACCGCGATACGCCGGTGTTTAAATCCATACTTGACATGCTTGAGCGCAGCTGCCCAGAGCAATTTGCTGCCCAAATCAAGGCCCTGCTTGAGCGCCCGGACGCCGCTCCTGTGCTGTCTGATATTCGCTGCCCCACGCTGGTGCTGTGTGGTCGCGAAGATGCCTGGAGCACACCCGCGCAACACCAGGTCATGAGCTCCCAGATTCCTGGCGCTGCGTTGTGCATCGTTGAACATTGCGGGCACATGGCCACGCTTGAGCAGCCGCAACGGGTCTCTGAGGCTCTGGCAAAATGGCTATGGGCTGAGGAAACAGCCAATGTGCAAGTGGTCAAACCGTAACACAGGTTTTTTGCCTGATCTATGGATATTCCGGCTAAATCTGATGGAATTGCGGTTTAACTTGGTATGTGCTCAGGATAGCGGAATTCAGTTGAATGCACAGCCACCCGCGCCCGAGTTCGGACATGAGCCGCACGGACTTGGTGGCATCCGCGCAGCATCTGTCGAGGTGCCAGTGGTGGCAAAAACCGACAGCAATTTCTCAAGATTTTTTGAATGGCAGCTTGGGCATTCAGGAACTGTGTTGGAGCGCACCAGCGCTTCAAATTCGTGACCGCAATCGCTACAAGCGTATTCGTACATTGGCATGCTAAGGTCCTCATCAAGGTGGGCATTATCAACCGATAGCGCCCCAGTATCCATCGTGCGCAGCAAACTCCTAACTCTCCTTTTGCAGGACCGCGCTGGTTCCTGCCGGTCATCGAATTTGACATGAAAAAACGTTCTTCCTACCTTCAACCTTGGTCTGTCGTGGTGTTGGCTGGTGTCACGGCTGCACTTCACATTGGCAAGTTGCCACCTGCCATACCTGTATTGCAGCAAGCCATGGGTGCGACGCTGGTGCAAGCTGCGTTTCTGCTTTCGATGGTGCAGTTGGCTGGAATGACCCTGGGGCTGCTGGTGGGTCTAAGCGCAGACTCGCTGGGCTTACGCCGCTGCATGCTGACTGGTTTGGCAATTTTGGCTCTGGCCAGTGCGGTAGGTGGTGGTACCAGCAGCATTGACAGCATGCTGATCTGTCGGGCCCTTGAAGGATTGGGTTTTTTGTTGGTGGTCATGCCGGCACCGGCGCTCATCAGAAGTTGTGCAACCAGCAGCACTCTCAACGTTCGGCTGAGTTGGTGGGGGACTTACATGCCGCTTGGCAGTGCTTGTGCGCTTTTGTTGGGGCCCATGGTGATGGTCTGGGCCGGATGGTCGGTTTGGTGGTGGCTGCTGGCCGGTGTAACGCTGCTGGCCTGGCTCGCGGTGTGGTGGCTGGTGCCTGCTGTGTCATGGGTGCAGCCGACACGACCCGACAACCGCAAAGCACACCAATGGCCAAAGCGCTTGCGTTTGACCTTGACTAGCCCTGGCCCCTGGTTGGTGTCACTGAGTTTTGCAGTTTATTCTTCACAATGGATTGCTGTCATTGGCTTCTTGCCCACGATGTACGCACAAGCTGGTCTAAGTTTTGGCCTGACTGGTCTACTGACTGCTGGTGTTGCGCTTGCAAACGTGGTGGGAAATATCATGTCAGGCCGACTTTTGCAGCGTGGTTTGCCAGCTCAAAGGGTGCTGCAGTTTGGTTTTTTCTGGATGGCCTTGGGGGCATTGGGTGCGTTTGGACAGATGCAGGGAGCGGAACTGAATGCCGAGCTGCGCTTCGCTTGCGTCGTGCTATTTTCTGCGCTTGGGGGCTTGATTCCCGGAACATTGTTTTCCATGGCCGTGCGCCTGGCACCCAATGAAGGCACCGTCTCCACCACGGTTGGCTTTATGCAGCAGTGCTCGGCGGCGGGTCAGTTTGCAGGCCCCCCTTTGGTGGCCTGGGTTGCTGCCGGAGTTGGTGCCTGGCACTGGACTTGGGTCGTTACGGCTTCGCTGGCGGGGGTCGGTGCAATACTTGCACACTTTATCGGTCAAGCTTTGCAGCAGATGGATGCAGCGCATAGGTAAGTTCTCATGCCATTTCAAAGTATGGCTGTGCCTGGGGGTGCGCCTTGTCTTGCTGCAGCAATGGCTGCGTTTCGACACCTCGGCACGAATGATCTATAAATGGAATAATTTCAGAATTGAAGAAAATAGCATGGCACTCCAAAATCCAATGAATCCAACCGCAATGGCCGACCAGATCGCCGAAATTGACCCGACCCGCTGTTCCGGTTGTGGTCGGTGCATTTCTGCTTGTGAATTCCGCTTGTTTTCTTTTGAGACAAAGGCTTGGAAAAAAACATCTGTGCTGCGCGATGCCACCCTGTGCAGCGGGTGCGGTGAATGTGCTTCCAGGTGTGTCATCGGTGCCATCAGCATGGGGAAAAAATTTGTCGCAGGGGCGGGTCTGTCACTTCTTGCCATGCACTCGGTACTGGCGCAAGCGCCCAAACAGGATCTGACTATCGAATTGCGACAGGTCGAAGATGTTGTGGTCACGGGCTACACGGTGAGCACCAAATCCAGCAACTTTCTCCTTTCGCCGCAAAGTGTTCGGGTTCGCAATGGTGAAAAGGCCAGTCTGAGCATGGGTAAAACCATGACCGTGCAATGGCTGCAGTCAGCGCAAGCGCAAGGAGCATCACTATCAGCCCCGGGTACCAGTGCCAGCAGCAACTCCGGTGCTGTAACCCATGCCATGACAAACATAAAATCCGGCCAGCTTATCCATCTTCACCCGAGCTGGCCCGGGGCAAAACAAGCAGTGACAGTTGACGTTGAGCTTGAATCCGATACTGTGGATGACCGCACGGGTGCCGAACCGCCGAGTCAATCTCATCAGCGGGTTGTCACCACGGTCAGCGCCCCACTGGGTCAATGGGCAACGATTGCTTCGAGCGGGGCTGGGAACAGCCAGCAAGCGGGTGTTTATGGTACGGCAGCGGCCAGTGAGCCCAGGCGCTTGCTTCAAATTCGTGTACTGGCGCCTTGAGGTCAGGTTGCCAAAAGTCATAGGTCGCTGAAGCACCAGACTGAACTTGATGGTGAAGCCGGACGAACCGGATATTTGAGGGCCCTGCCTTTCCCCAAAAGAGGAAGGAGTAAATTCATTTTGCTCGTTTTCTGTCCTTGACCCGTCAGCAGCAAACTTCAAACTATTTCATGCAAGCTCACCGGAAGACACCCCGCATCATCTGTGACGAGTGCCTGCGTCAAAAACATCAAAAGTCGACTTAACCACCACCGCCAGAAGGCTGTTTAGCGCCGCCAGTCAGTGCCGGACGATAGACAAACTTCCAATCTCGGTAACTATAGGTTGCAATGTTCAAGGATGTGTCTTGCGTTGGCGACGACACGGGTGCCAACAGTAACGAGTTGGTGGGGTTGGCTGCATTTGATGTTTGCTGCGCATCAATTACAGCTGCAATTTCTGCATCCTCGATATCAAAGTTTGCACGCTTCTTTGGTTCTCTACCAGATAAAGAATAAATACCCATGATGCCGCCCTCGGGCGCATTGACCAGACCCCAATCTGTTGTTCCTGTGATGGGGTCAAAAAACAATCGACGCAAATGTCGGCGTGGCGTGCTGGAGCGATTGTCCTGGATTAAATCGGTCAAGTTGGCTGGGTAATGGCCTGCGTTTGGACCAGATTGCAAATAGCTACGGATAGCTTGGCGGAACTGATGACCAACGAACAATAGCTCTGCCTCGCGCTCAGATCGCTCAGTGGCGGCCAGATAGCGAGCAGCACCCACGGAACCTAGTCCAAAAAAAACCACTGCAATCAATAGGCCGACGTAGGTAAAGCCTGTTTGATCACGCCTACCAGTTGGCATAGGGCTCACCTAACCGAGATTCACCCTCTGCACCACTGCGTACGTCATAAATACCTCCGGCATCGTCTGAGCCAGCAATCGGTATCAGTCGCCAGGTTTTCGAGCTTTCTGTAATGGAATCCACCGGAATGGATCTTAAATAGTGCTTCTCAACTAGATCAGGCAATGCCTGTGGATAGCTGCCATGATCCGCATGAAACAGATCAATAGCTTCTCGCATTTGCGCTAGGTTGGACTTAAGTGCTGCCTCGCGCGCATCATCCACACTGCGCAGATAACGTGGCGCAGCTACGGTCAGCAGTGTGGCAATTATTGCCATAACCACCAGTAATTCGATCAGGGTGAACCCCCGGACGAATAATTTACCAGTCACTGTAGGGCACTCCATTGCTACCAGTCCCAGGGTTGAGCGAATACACATCAAACACATCATCTCCCACCTTGGGTTCACTGGGGGACGATGAATAACTACGCAATCCCCAAGTGTTGTTGCTAGGCACATCTGAAAGTGCAAATGGGTCACGTGGAATACGTCGTAAAAAATAAATCTTGCGGGCATCCGGAGTCTTGACATCAACAACCCCTTCGGTCAAAGCTGTCAGGTCAGGAGGGTAGCCACTTGCATCTACTTTGCGGGGAATGCGGCCATCGTTAGTGGCTTTGTAATAGGTATCGATGGCGGTGCGAATTTCACGTAGGGCATGGCGTAGTTCTCTTTCTTTAAGCCTATGCTCACCATACCGTACAAATGGAAAAGCAGCGCTGGCCAAAATGCCGACGATTGCAATCACTACGACCATTTCGATCAGGGTAAAACCACTGATCTTGCGTTGACTTAAGATAATAATTTTCACTATGTGACAGTTGCACCTATTGAAGTAAGACTACGTATGATTGTAGGGTGTCACAAATTTTCATGAGGACGCAACTCAAATATGAAACACGCAATTTCACTGGTTTTTATTGCTGCAAACCTGTTGGCCGTTACCAGCTCAATTTCTGCGCAATACAGTGATTCTCAACAGCCCGCTAGTAAGTCATCAGATACAGTCGTGGTGCTGCCGGTTGGTATCACTGAAGAAATGTTAGCACCGCCACCGGTGCCCAGTTTCATGCTTAAGCCTCCAAATAAGGCTTTGAGTATGGACGAGATGGTGCAACAGGCGCGTGAAGCCGAGCAAAAAGCCGGCATCAAGCCTCCCCTAAAACCAGCAAAATAAGCCAGGTCAAAATACGGGAACCAATTTTCCACCGATGTTGACCTACCGGACTTGAATCTCTGACCAAGACCCAATTTCAATCAATAGCCCCGAGTATTAACTCGCATGATGTGGCAAATTTGAGTTCAAAAAGGGTGAGGAAGATTTGTAAGGTTGTAGGCTGCCAAGCATCAACGATCGGTTTAAAGTGCCTACTGGTCAATGGTGCAACAACAAAGATTTCCAAAAAGACGAGCTGCCTGACATGAGCAAAGCATTTGCTAAGGAATCCGATACCCATGATGATGATGATGATGACGCGATGCTCATTCAGCCGTTGCCTGCGGGTGG
>CAIYNH010000020.1 GCA_903927495.1 uncultured beta proteobacterium | reverse complement strand
GTCTGCAGTTTGTGGCAAATCGGCAGCCGGGCCGATGGCTTGTATGCACCGATCCTTGACGAGGATTGAGGCATGGCTCAGTTCAAGGGATCGACTTGGGTCGGCATGGTCAAAGGTGGCAATGCAGCGGGCGTTTTTGATCAGCAAAGTAGGCATAGGTCGAATGGTCGAATGGTCAAGCGGTCAATGATCGCATTAAAGCGTCAGCCTCCAGAGGTCTGATTGCAGACGATGACCTTTTGAGAAGACAGCGCAACACGATTGCAAGTTTTACCATTGTTAAATATTGGTTATTTTTGCAGTCGATTTGATTTAGCTCAAGGTTAGTAAGTTGCAAGCAAGGCAAAGTGGCAACATGTTCAGCATCAATACTATTGCACCATCGGCCCGACAGCATCGCGTTGCCAGGGGGCAGATTTTGCTACAGCGTGGTGCAGAAGTTGGGTTGGTCAGCTACATTGAAACGGGTCGGGTGGCGCTGGGCATTCTGGCTGAAGAGGTGCTTGAACACCAAATTGGCGTGCTGGAGGGGCCTTGTTGGCTCGATGCGAGTTCAGTGGTGCTGAATTTGCCGTGCTTGGTCGATGCGATTGCCGATACTGAAGTGATCGTGCGCTGCGTGACATTGGCAGATTTCCACAATGCTATTGACAATATGCCCGAGCCGGCCCAGGCGGTGCTGAAAGACGTTGCGATGGCGCACCGCAGGCAAACCGAGTTTGGCATCAGCCGCTTGTCCAAAGATGCCGAGGCGCGTTGCGCTGAGTGGTTGCTCAGCCATGCTCACTCTGTAGACAAAGGCCAGTTGGCGGTTGAGTTGCAGCAACGCAAACGCAGCATTGCGGCGCAACTCGGCATAGCACCCGAGACTTTTTCGCGGGTCTTGCGGAACTTGCGCGAGCAAAGCCTGATCAGTGGGTCAGGGCGTGTGCTCAACCTGCTGAACCCGACCAGACTGCGTTCATTGGCAGGAGTTTGAGCGGTCCATCACGCGCTGGATTTTCCCTTTGGTCAAGCAATCCATTGAGTGCCTCCGGTGATTGGCGAGAATTCGCCGGAATTAACCTCAGTAATTCTGCAGCGCGTGCAACACGTTCTCGGGCGTGGCCGGTGCCGTGAGCGTGACTGGCTGCTTGCCAATCCGACCTTGACGCACGGCTTCTCGCAAGGCTTCATAGACGCTGATGGCCAGCATGAACGGCGGTTCTCCCACGGCTTTTGAGCCAAAGACGTTGTCCTCGTGGTTGTGCTGCGGCCATAAATCAATTTTGAAGTGCTCTGGGACATCGCCGGCGGTCGGGATTTTGTAGGTGCTGGGTGCGTGCGTGGTGAGTTTGCCCTGCATGTTCCAGACCAATTGCTCGGTTGTCAGCCAACCCATGCCTTGCACGAAACCGCCCTCAATCTGACCGATGTCGATGGCCGGATTGATCGATTGGCCGACATCATGAAGAATGTCCACCGCGAGCACACGACTCTCGCCTGTGAGGGTGTCAATCGCCACCTCGGAGCACGCAGCACCGTAAGAAAAATAGTAAAAAGGGCGGCCGCTGAGGGTTGTTTTGTCGTAGTGAATCTTCGGTGTGCGGTAAAAACCATCGCTCCAGAGCTGGATGCGGTTGGCATAAGCCAATTTCACGACTTCATCGAAGCGCCGTGCGCTCTTGAAGGTCTCTACCAATCCATTCTTAAATCTGACTGAACCGGCACCTACGCCATCGAGTCCCGCCGCAAATGCTGCCAGGTTGTCCCGCACGTGCCGGGCAGCAAACTGGGCCGCCCGGCCATTCAGGTCAGTACCTGTGGAGGCCGCAGTGGCCGATGCGTTGGGGATTTTGCTGGTGTCGCTGGCAGTGACCAAGATGCGATTGAATGGCACGCCAAGTTCATCGGCCACGATCTGCGCCACTTTGGTGTTAAGACCTTGCCCCATTTCCACCCCACCATGATTGACCTGAACACTGCCGTCCAGATACACATGTACCAGCGCACCGGCCTGGTTAAACAAAGTTGCCGTGAAGCTGATGCCAAATTTAACTGGTGTGATGGCGATGGCGCGCTTGATTGTGGCGTTCTGAGCATTCCATGCTGAAATCTCTTCCTGACGCTTATGGTACTGCGATGACAGCTCTAATTTTGATAGTAATTCAGGCAGTATATTGCCCTCTACCTGCATGCCATAGTGGGTCGTGTTGCGCTGTTCGGCATCCATTGGAGCAATCCCCTCAGTAGAGGACTTGACGAACTCGTCTGAGTACAGGTTGCGTTTGCGTACTTCCAACGGATCCAAGCTCAAATATTGGGCGATGTCGCTCATGATGGTTTCGGTAACGATCATGCCTTGCGGCCCACCAAAACCCCTGAAAGCGGTGTGGCTCTGGGTGTTGAGCTTGCAGCGGAACGAGGCAATTTCGACATCTTGCAAAAAGTAAGCGTTGTCGGCGTGGAACACCGCGCGGTCCGCAACCGGTCCTGACAGGTCAGCACTAAAGCCACAGTGTGCCGCCATCATCAGCTTCAAACCGGACAATCTGCCGGTGTTGTCAAAACCCACGGTGTATTCGTAGCTGAAAGGGTGGCGTTTGCCGGTCACCATAAAGTCGTCATCTCGATCCAGGCGCAGTTTTACGGGTCGCTTGACTTTATTGGCCGCCACTGCGGCCCAAACGGCGAGGTGCCCGGCCTGGGTTTCTTTGCCACCAAAGCCACCCCCAAGACGCCGGCATTCGACCCGCACTGCGTGGTTGTCAAGCCCTAGGGCATGCGCGACCCAGTGCTGTACTTCGCCTGGATGCTGGGTGCTGGAATGGATCAGCCACTGGTTTTGTTCCTGGGGTAGCGCATAGGCAATTTGACCTTCAAGGTAAAAATGCTCCTGGCCTCCGACTTCGAGCGTGCCGCTCAAGGTGTGCGGGGCCCGCGCTATTGCCTGTGTAGCATTGCCCCGTTTGACAAATACCGGCGGCAACACATAGCTTTGAGTCGCCAGCGCATCCTTTACATTCAGGATGGCGGGCCAGGCTTCAATGTCAAGTTTGACGTGCTTGGCAGCCCGACGTGCCTGCTGCACGCTGTCTGCCACTACCAGTCCGATCACCTGGCCCAAGTGTTGCACCATATCTGTGGCAAATACCGGCTCGTCTGCGGCAAAGGCGGCCAACATGGAGTTGCCAGGCACGTCGCCGGCCAGCACCACGGCGCGCACGCCCGGCATTTTCAAAGCCACGCTGGCATCCACAGCGCGCAATTTGCCATGCGCCTGGTTCGACAGGATAGGCGCGCCGTGCAGTGTGCCACGCACCTCCGCAATGTCATCCACATAGGGTGCAGCTCCGGCGACCTGAGCGCTGGCACTCTCATGGGGTTCAGAGGAGCCACTGGCATCATGGTGCGTGCTCATGACAAGTCTCCTTTTAGCGAGAAATCAGCCAGGTTGGTGTGACTTTGTCCCTGGCTTTCCAGATAAAAACGCTGCAGTAGATTGCCCAGCACCTGGGTCCGGTAACTGCTTGACGCGCGCACATCAGAAATGGGCTGGAATTCGCCTCGCAGCGTGACGATTGCCTGTGACACGGTGTCTTGCGTCAAGGGTATTCCAGCTAGTGCGGTCTCGGTTTGTACCGCACGCACTGGGGTAGCTGCTACGCCACCAACGCCGAGGGAGGCGCGCACGCACTTACCGTCTTTCAAATTCAAACTAACTGCCAGGCAAACCGCAGAAATATCGTCCTCAAAGCGCTTTGATACCTTGTAGACCCGCATGAATTCATCGGGTTCAGGGGTTGGCACCTTGATCCAGGTCAGCACTTCGTCTGCTGCCATCACATTTTTGCGGTAGCCGGTATAGAGCGCCTCCAGCGGCAATTCTCGCTCGCCGCGTAGGCTTGCCAAAACCACTGTGGATCGCAAGGAAATCAACATCGGCATTGAATCACCGATGGGTGAACCGTTGGCCACATTGCCACCCAGTGTGCCGGAGTTGCGCACCGGCAATCCAGCGAAACGGCTGAAAAAAGTGTGTAACTGGGGTCGATCAGTCTCTAGTGCTGCGAATGCCTCAGACAAGGTTACTGCCGCGCCGATGACAGTTTGTCCAGCGCGCTTTTCAATTTTCCTGAGCTCGGCGACACGGCTGATATCCAGCACTTTTTCAAAATCCATGTGCAATTTGTTTACCCACAATCCCACATCGGTGCAGCCGGCCACGATTTGTGCACCGGGGTTGGACGCCCGTGCGCTCAGCAGTTGCCCCAGAGAGGTCGGGCAAATATATAAAGAACTGACCTCTGGAGCTTGTCCAGCTTGCGTAAGCTGCTCTAATAGTTGTAGTAATACGGTTTCGTCAAGGCTTGCCCTAGGGAGGCTGGCCATGTGCTGTGCGGCCTGCAGAATGGGGCGGTAGCCAGTGCAGCGGCAAAGGTTCCCCGATAAGGCCTCCTGTGCCTCCATCCGGGTGATGGCTTGGCCCTGGCAGGCCTGGTTTTGGTACATTCCAAACAGACTCATGGTAAACCCTGGTGTGCAAAAACCGCACTGACTGGCGTGGCATTGCAATAGCGCTTGCTGCACTGGGTGAGGGGTGCCGTCCGGAGCCGCCAAATCCTGTGCCGTCCACAAGGCCATGCCATTGATGGAGTGCGCCAAGCGGATGCAACTGTTGATTGCGCTGTATTTGATGTGTTCGCCGAACTTTTCTCCCAGTACCACGGTGCACGCGCCGCAATCGCCCTCGTTGCATCCTTCCTTGGTGCCAGTGCTGGCTAGGTCTTCGCGCAGCACCTGCAACAGGGTGCGAGTGGTCGGCACATGGTGCAGCGAAACGATCTCGCCACGCCAGACAAATTTGAGTAGGGGTGTATTCATGGGCGAGGCTTGCACTTTAGCGAGTGACGATGTACGGTATTGGATGGGCACATGGTTGGCTTTAGCATAGAGCAAGTAACATGTTGAGGTGATGAAGTCGGATGAATATAATATTTTCGCCTAGCAAATGTTATGCCCTTAGTTGCCTTTTTACATTTTTCGGCACTAATCTTGCTGAAGAAACTACCTATCGTTAACCCTTGTTCCTAAAAGGGAGCAATTTTCAAGCCTTTTGCCAGTCAAAATACTGTCTCGTCCATTGAACTCAATTTTGTCCATGCCGACACCTCGACTGCAACTCTCTGGTATTACCAAACGCTATCCCAGCGTGGTCGCCAACAGCGACGTGAGTCTGAGCGTCTTGCCGGGGCAGACCCATGCGGTGCTGGGCGAAAACGGTGCAGGCAAATCCACGCTGATGAAAATTATCTACGGCTCGGTTAAGCCGGATGCGGGCAGTGTGTTGTTCAATGGACAGACCGTTCAAATCAATAACCCCCAGGAGGCAAGGGCGCTGGGAATCAGCATGGTGTTTCAACACTTCAGCTTGTTTGACACCATCACCGTGGCGGAAAACGTTTGGTTGGGTTTGAATAAACACCTGAGTTTGGATCAGGTTACGCAAAGCATCACCGCCAAGGCTGCTGAGTACGGGCTTGATATTGACCCTGAGCGTCCAGTGCACACCTTGAGCGTGGGTGAAATGCAGCGGGTTGAAATCATCCGCGCATTGCTGACCCATCCGCAACTTTTGATTCTTGACGAACCCACCTCAGTGCTGACACCGCAGGCGGTTGAAAAATTGTTTGTTGTGCTGAAAAAACTGGCCAG
>CAIYNH010000019.1 GCA_903927495.1 uncultured beta proteobacterium | reverse complement strand
TGAAGTTAAGGGCTGATCAGTTTCATCTGTAGGCCTTTCTCGGGCGCTGTGCGCCACCGATGGCATGTCTTCGCGGGAAGTTTCGATTGGGACGGATCATCTCCAACGTCTGGCCAATCAACTCGACCAGGGAGGCGATAAGGCGGTCGAGCTCGGTTGGCACAGTCCTGAGCCAGCAAATCACCAGCGAACTGGCAAGCTTGAGTGCGTAGACGCTGTTGACACTGTATTTCTCACGCTTGATCGGCTCGATCTGCTGCGCAGTCTCCCAACACAGCGCTTGGGTGATGTTGAATATCAATGCATAGGCATGGATGTCTTGCTCTATCGCATGGGGTATCAACCTCGCACTTTCGGCAAGGTTGCCCTCACCGAGATGACACCACCAGAGCATCATGAATCGACATGGATTGATGATGCGGTGCTTAGCCACATGGGCACGGTTGTGCCGATGATTAAGGAGGCCGCCAAGTCTGAGGAGCGGGCGGCACTGCGCACGCGTTTGATGCAGGTAATATCATTTGCTGAAATGGCTTGCTAATACCCGCCATTACGGTCAACGCATGATTTCGATTGGCAGAACGGCTCCATCTGGATACCGTGCAGCGAATGTTTTCAATTGAAAGAATGACTTCCAAACGGAAATAAAATAGACAATAACATCAACCAAACCCAAATTTAGAAATTTCCCGAAATGAAGTTTCTTTGCAAGCAATTTTGACCTATTCCATTTTATGGGTGACACCACGGACACTGCTTTAACCCAAGCGACTCCGACTTGGCACAAGCCGACATTGGGTTTTTTCTTTTTAGTTGTAATGTGTACCTTCTGGCTAGGGTGCAGTAATGTTCTGGCGGCACCACTCAACACTGTGCGACTGCAGTTAAAGTGGCAGCATCAGTTTCAGTTTGCTGGTTACTATGCGGCTTTAGAAAAAGGGTTCTACCGCAACGCCGGCCTGGACGTGGTGATCACACCAAGCGAGCCAGGTATTGATCCCACACGCAACGTGCTCGACGGCAAGGCCGAATTTGGCGTTGGCACCACCGATTTACTGCTGCTGCGCGAAAAGGGTGAGCCGGTGGTGGTGCTTGCTGCCATCTTTCAGCATTCGCCGCTGGCGCTGATGACACTGGCCACCCCCACTATTCAAACCCTGCACGACCTCGCCGGACGGCGTCTGATGATCGAGACCGGATCGTCTGAGCTGTTGGCCTACCTGCGCCGTGAAGGCATACCTGAAAACCGGTTTACCAGTGTGAGCCATGATTTTTCGAGCCGAGAGTTGGTGACGCACAAGATTGATGGAATGTCGGTCTACACCACGGACGAGCCCTTTGATTTAACTGCTGACAACCAGCCTTACATTCTTTACTCGCCACGTTCGGGCGGAATTGACTTTTATGGTGATAACCTTTTCACGACCGAACAGCAAATAGCCCAACACCCGCAGCGGGTGCGTGCTTTTCGGGCTGCCAGTGTTGAGGGCTGGAAATATGCCATGGCGCATCCCGACGAAATTGCCCGGCTGATTTATCAGCGCTACAGCCAGCGCCACAGCTTGGCGCACCTTCAGTTTGAGGCCAAACAAATGGTTCCGCTGTTGAATTCGGACTTGGTCGAGCCCGGCCACATGTATGCCGGCCGTTGGCAGCATATTGCAGCAGTTTATGCAGAGCTGGGGGTTCTTAAACCTGATTTCAACCTGGGTGGGTTTCTCTATGACCCGTCGCCAGTGGTGCCAGATCAGTCCTGGTTTTATGTGATTTCTGTGGCGCTGTTGACGCTGTTGCTCGTAGCCATTGCAACCATTGTTTATATTTTTAAGATTAACCAACGCTTCAGGGTCAGCAACCAGCGTTGGAACCAGTTGTTCCATACATCACCCCTGGCCATCGTGGTTTTTGATGAGTTTAAAAAAGTGATCGCTTGGAACAGGGCCGCGACCAGCATATTTGGCTGGACTGAGCAAGAGGCTTTGGGGCGCAACATGCTTGACTTGCTGGTGCCTGAGAGCGAACAAGCCCACGTGCAACGCGTGCTCAATGAATCCAGCAGTGCCAACCCGACCCAGTCGGTCAATGCCAATCACACCAAATCCGGCTCCATCATCACCTGTGAATGGCATAACACCAGTTGTTATGACCAAGACGGCGATATGAGTTGGTCTATTTCTTTGGCGGCCGATGTCAGTGACCGCATGGTGTCGCAGCAGCGCTTGAGTCAGGCCAAAGACATGGCCGAGCAGTTGCTCGCTGACCAAAAACAGTTTTTTAGCATGGTTTCGCATGAGTTTCGTTCGCCCTTGAGTGTGATCGACTCAGCGGCACAGGTGCTCCAGTTGCGCTGCGAGGAAGAATGTGGATCCAGCGAAGTGATTCGTCGGGTGCGCCGAGGTGTCAGGCGCTTGGCTGGTTTTGTCGACAACTGTCTGGCAGAGGACCGACTCGGGCGCATAGGACAAGAAGGCGTTGTTCGCCGTGAAAAAATGGTTGCCCTCAGGCCGCTACTCGAGTCAGCGGTGAATCAGGTCGCCTTGGACTCGCCCCGCCATTACATTCATTTCCTCTGCCCAGCAGATATCAATTCGTTCAAAATCGACCCCGAACTGCTGGCTATCGTCATAGTCAATCTACTGGGAAATGCGTGCAAATACTCCAGCCCTGGTAGTTCGGTTTGGCTGCGTGTGGTGCCGCAATCGGATGGCGCGCTACTTTTTTCGGTCGAAGATGAAGGCGTTGGCATCGAAGCAGCAGAAATCGACAAGGTTTGTCAGCGCTATTACCGCGGTAGTAATACCGCCAGTGCCAGCGGGGTTGGTTTGGGGCTGTTTCTGGTCGATCGCATCGTCACCCAATACCGTGGCCAGTTGAAAATAACCAGTCAAATCGGCGTTGGCACCACGATGCATGTGCGCCTGCCACCGGCAGAAGTGGCATGAACGCAAAAGCCCGGGTTGCGGTAATTGAAGACGATATCGATCTTTGCGACAGCACGGTCGATTTTTTGGATGCCAAAGGCTATCGCGTGTGGGGTGTCAGCACGGGGGCTGAGTTTTTTAGGCGCATACCCAGTGAGCCCGTTGATGTTGTCATTTTGGATGTTGGGCTTGGCAAAGAAAGCGGGCTTGATATTGCCAGCACGCTGCATGCCAGTAGCAATGTGGCCATCATTATGGTGACCGCTTTGGGGCAGCTGGAAGATCGAATATTAGGGCTAACCAGTGGTGCAGACACCTATTTGGTGAAGCCGGTAAACTTTCTCGAACTGGTTGCCAATATCGAAGCTGTATTCAGGCGGCTACAACATTCGAAACCCCAAGAAGGCATCGGGCCGTGGCTGCTTGACATGCAAAAGTGGCTCTGGCTCCCCCCCCCCCACGCGGGCGATCAGCGCAGCCTTCAGCTCACCGCCAAAGAATATCAATTGGTGCATAGTCTGGCAGAAGCCAAGGGTGGCTACGTCAGCAAATCAGAATTGAGCCGAACGCTCAACGGGCATGAGCATCACCTGGGATTCAACCGAATAGATGTGCTGCTGTCGCGTCTGCGAAAAAAATGCGAAGCATCACTGGGTTTGCCAGCACCCATCAAGGCCATACCGGGACTAGGGTTTGTCTTGACTGTGGACTGCAGGCTGGTTTGATGGCGCAAAGCCAGCCTGCTCGTAGCTGTTTTTTTATTTCTGACCAGCCACCAGTCGCACCATCCAGGTGGCACCGTCAACTTCCACGGTCAGAACCAGTGGCAAGGCTTGCGCTGGCACATTTTTAGACTGCAATGTATTGGTCGTTGTGTTGAACTCTAACCAAGACGGCAGCTCGCCACCATCGACCGTGCGCACCACAGACGGCGTGTGAACCATGCGCGCGCTGGTTTGATCGGCCAACTGCGCCAAAGGCAACTCGAAGCTGCGCCCTTCACTGACCAGTGGCTCCAACCACGGATGTCCGTCAGAAACCCCAAAAGCCCAGGGTAGGATCTTGCTGTTAGCAGCCAAGGTGACGCCTGTATCGTTCACCGATGGGCGTGGTGCTGCCGGAATTTGGCTTGGCTGCACAGCGATTGGCTTGGCCAGATGATTGGAAGTGACGGCGACCTCGACATCGAGCACCTGCTCTTTGGTTTGGGTGACTTCCGAGTTGATCAGAAGACCCTTGGGCGCATTCACCGCCGAATTAATCAGTGTCACGCTAGTAGGCATATTTTGCTGACTGGCTTTGATGCTGCTCGCGCCACCAAAAGACAATTGCGCACCGCTCACCTGGCGCACCGGTCCAGCGGTGCTGCTTAAATGAGCCTCGCCTGTAATATCCATGTCACTCAGTAATAACTCGCTCTTCCCAACAACCAGATCAAGGCTAGCCGCTTTGACTGTGAGCGGGCCACCCAACGCATTGTCCGGATGCGTCAATTCCACCGATTTTCCGGTGGCCGCAATGGAGGTGGTGCCGCTTGCCGTCACTGCGGCAATCTGGCTGACAGACCCGGCACTGCTAATTTCCAAATTGCCGGCGCTGTTGATGGCTCCCAGCACCAACGGCTTGTTGGACTGACTGATCTGGATGTCGCTGCCAGTCAGACTGACGGCTTTTGTGAACTGGTTATTCGGGCTATCAAGCTGGATGGCTTGGGGTGCACCGTCCTTGGAGGAGTTCACTGAAGTTGTGCCTGCCACCGCCGCACTGCTGTCTTTGGCCTGCGTGACCTCTCCTTGTGTGGTCACAATCTTGAGATCCCCGCTGGCCTTGGTATCGCCCAGCATCAGCGGGCCGGCTCCCTCAGTGAGGGTGATATTGCGGCCACTGATACTAACCTTGCCAGCAAAACGGTTGCGTGCGGCATCCAACACCACGTCGGTTCCGGCGCTCGCCACCAGATCACCCAGCACTGTGAGTGTGCCTGTAGGGGTTTGCGATATCGAGCCCGAGGACTTGATGTTGGCTGCTGATGTTGCGCCGACATTGTTCAAAATCAAATCACCCGCAGCGGTAGAAATGTCGAGAGCCTTGGCCAAAAGACTGATTGCCGTCAGATTGCCTTGCGTCTGGTGAATGGTGGCATCGCCACTGATCGCAATGCGACCGCCAGTTTGGGAAAAGCTGTCTGTCACCGTCAGTGTTCCGGTGCCCTTGAGGGTGCCATCAGTCTGGTTCAGGCGTGTGAGCTGCGATTGCTGAGAAACATCAAGTGTGCCCCCCGTGATCTGCAAACCGCCGCCGCTCAAACTGTCGAGCAGCACCGGTTGATCAAGCCCCGGGCCAAACACCGGATTGACCGTAGCCGGGATCACCACCCGTGCTACGTTGTCACGAGTGGGAATAGCGCCACCTTTCCAATTGGCCGGATTAGACCAATCGCCCGTGGAGCCACCGACCCAGGTTACTTCGCTTAAACGGGTGATGGTGCCTGCTACGTTTGTGATAGTGGGTTGTGCTTGCAGTACATAGTCGCTGGCCAGTGAGGCTACTTCATTGCCAGTGCCGACGCCGGTCTTGGTGCCACGCCCGCTGCTGGTTACCGTACCCACAGCCACGTTGCCAGTGGCTGCAATGGTTTTGGCACCAGTGACATTCACGTCACTGTAGTTCAGGCTGATGGC
>CAIYNH010000018.1 GCA_903927495.1 uncultured beta proteobacterium | reverse complement strand
TTTTGGCACTTGCCCCCACTCCCCCCAACCCCCTCGCCCCGCCGGGCGAGGGGGAGCCTAACAGCCCTATGTGGCCGGTTGCCTGTGGGCTGACTTCTTGATGCACGATTGACCGGGTAATACCTTCAGACACCTTGCGATGAGTGGTTTCCGCAACCGCCACAGGCTTAGTGATTTTGGGGTCGGATCCCGATTCGGCCCGATGTCGCTTGATTGAGTCAGCCGCGTCACCCCGAGTCGGGCTCAGACCCCAATATCACGGAACAGGTACCGCGACGCTATTAGTTCAATAGTGCGTTGTGCTTTGCCAGTATGCGGTCAGAGCTTATTTATCTCTGATCGGCTGAAGTTATACCGTGACTGCGGCTAAAACGTTTCCCAGTGGTCATTTTCGCTGGCGGGGGGTGCTTTGGCGGTCGGTAGGGGTTTGGGCAGTGCCTTGGAATTGGTCGGTGTGTGTTTTAGGGTTGACATTTTCGCTACGGGTTTGCTGGTTTGCAGCAGTGGGTGCATGTCAATGTGCAACGGTTTTTCGCGATTGGAATGTTGACTTTTTCGAGGTGCAGGCTGCTCATCACCTAAGTTAAACACGGCAACCACCTGCACCAGGTCCTGAGCTTTGGCTTTGAGATTGCTGGCGGCCTTGGAGATTTCCTCCACAAGCGCGGCATTTTGCTGGGTCACTTGATCCATTTGCAGCACGGCTTTACCCACTTTCGAAACACCCGCACTTTGTTCGTTGCTGGCGGCGCTGATCTCGCCCATCAGGTCGGTCACGCGCCGAATGCTGCTGACCACTTCGGTCATGGTGCTGCCGGCCTGATCCACCAAGGCTGTGCCCTTTTCCACTCGCTCCACGCTGGCATTGATTAGGGCTTTGATCTCCTTGGCAGCGTCAGCGCTGCGCCCGGCAAGCGAACGTACTTCACTGGCCACTACGGCAAAGCCCCGGCCCTGCTCGCCAGCTCGGGCGGCTTCAACCGCCGCGTTGAGTGCCAGAATGTTGGTCTGAAATGCGATGCCGTCGATGACGCTGATGATGTCCGATATTTTGCGAGAGGCATCGTTGATCCCCTTCATGGTGTCCACCACTTGGGCCACGACTTCGCCGCCCTTGACTGCCACTGTCGAGGCATTGGCAGCGAGTTGATTGGCCTGGCGTGCGCTGTCGGCGTTTTGCTTCACCGTGGCGCTGAGTTGCTCCATGGAGGCGGCAGTTTGTTCCAGCGCATTGGCCTGGCTCTCGGTTCGGGTGGACAGGTCGTAGTTGCCCTGGGCGATCTCGGAACTTGCTGCGGCTACCGATTCACTGCCGTGCCGTACGTCACCCACAATCTTGGCGAAGCTGTCGCGCATGCTTTTGATGGCAAACAACAAGCTAGATTGATCGCCTGCTTTGAGCACAATGTTTGCTGACAGATCACCTTGTGCGAGCCGATGCGTAATCGCCGTCGCAGCCACTGGTTCGACCCCGAGTTGTTTGAGCAAACTGTGCGTGACCAGTAGTCCAATAGCCATCATCACCAGAACCAGCACCACGCATCCGGCAACAATGGTCATCAGACGGTATCGGATAACCTCATCAATGGTGTCGGTATAGACACCTGAGCCAACAATCCAACCCCAAGGCGCAAAACCCTTGACAAATGAAATCTTCGGAACCGGGTTGGCACTGCCTGGTTTGGGCCACATGTAAGAGACAAAGCCGGACTGATTGGCTTTGACGGTATTGGCAAACTCCACAAACAGGTGTTTTCCGTTGGGGTCCTGGTTCTGGGTCAGGTCGGTACCATCCAGCTCTGGCTTGATCGGATGCATGACCATTTTTGGCTGCATGTCGTTGATCCAGAAATATTCTGACCCGTTGTAGCGCAACACCTTAACGCTCTCGATAGCCCGAAGTTTGCCTTCGGTCTCCGTCAACTTGCCCTTGCTGACCTGATCCTGAAAGTGGGAAATCAGCGCATGAGCTACTTCCACATTCTGACGCACGCTGCTGTAACGCTCGCTGGTCAGGATGTTGGCCTCCGAGTACAGTGAGGAAGCAGCCTGGACGATAACGCCGACCAAGGCGAAGAAAACCATGAACCACAGTCGTTTCGAAATACTAAGTTGACTCAGCTGAAACATGCGGAACTCCTGTTTTTGTGACGTACAGCGATAGCAATTTCTGAAGGGAAGCTACGCAAAGCCAACTGCAGATTTACCTGTGGGGTCGGATTTTAGTGAGCTTACTTGTTGCCCCATGCCCAGCACAGATGTCTGTAACTTGGTGGATTGGCATTCAACCCCATGAAACCAAGTATCGTCCCGCAAAAACGCTTTCAATACACGTAAAAACCCTCGCATTGCCCGCAACAATGTGCAGCCGGAAGCCAGTCCCACTTTACTTCAAGGAGAACTTCCTGGTAGCCCATGTGTCAGAATATTCTGAATGCAAAATTCAATGAGAGTAGCATTGTCCGGCTTGTCACAAAAGCATTCAACACTCACCTAAGGAAAATCATGGCACGTACAGATCGATTTCGGCAGCAGCACAATGACCTGATGGCATTGGCAACGCAACTGCAAGGATTGTTAAACCCGACCGCACTGGCTGCGGACGCTACTCCGGCGCGAACAGTGCTATCAAAACTGATTGGCTCCCTGACCATGCATATCGCAACAGAAGATAAAGTTTTGTACCCTGAACTTGCTGGCCACAAAGATCCTACAGTTGCCGCCATTGCAAAAAGGTTTGCCGTGGAGATGAAGTCGACTGCGGGCGCGGTGGTTGCGTACAACGGGAAATGGAATACTTCAACGATGATAAAAGCCGACCCAACTGGATTTGTACGTGACAGCAAGGGCATCATCACCGCCCTAGCAGACCGAATAAAGCGTGAAAACAATGAACTGTATGCCGCTGCTGACAAGGTTGAGGGAAAAGCATTCTGCTAGGTGTGCAGGCGTTTCCTCGTAGTGAGTAACGATTGAAATTTTGTCGCCCAGGGTTCTCCGACTCAAGCTTGAAGCCCAATCCGCCTGGCGCGGTGAGCTGAACCAAGCCGCATTCATTCGCGTTAACTGAACAGGATGTTGGTGACGGGCAGCTTATGCCCACAGTTTTTGCATAAGACAAAATTTATCCAGTAAGCAGCCAGTGGCATAGCGCGGGAATCAAGGTCTATCCGCAGATGGGTACTCTGCAGAGCGCTGCTGGTCAAGCGGGCCGGACCTTCGATCGGCCAGTGTTGGTGTGCCGGTAAGGTTTGCGTGTAGTCGATTTCCTACATGCAAATCTGAAATGTCTGATAGCGAAAGCCTGGCAGAACATGCAACATCGGCGCATGAATGCGGGAAAAGAAAACACCAACGGTAATGCAGCCTACGTGCGTAGCCGAGAGTCGCTGCGCAAGTGGTTACTGCTCCTGTCGCTGGCTTTGACGTTGGCGGTCCTGTGGGGGGTATTGGCCTGGCAGTACCAGAAAATCGAGAAAGAAACTCAGGCCGGGCTGAGCAAGCACACTGCAAGTTTGGCGCTGGCTTTTTCCGAGCACACCGAGTCAGCCTTTCAGCGCGTTGACTACACCCTGTTTGAGTTGCGCAACGTCTGGGTAAACAAACCCGATGCCATGCCTGGCGCGATTGAGACGCGCCGCAAGCTATTGGGAGATGCCGTGTTGCAGATCGCCATCATTGATGCTGAGGGCGTTCTGGTGTACTCCAATCTGGGCGGGCCAGGCGTTGA
Source organism: uncultured beta proteobacterium (assembly GCA_903927495.1). Taxonomy (GTDB): domain Bacteria; phylum Pseudomonadota; class Gammaproteobacteria; order Burkholderiales; family Burkholderiaceae_C; genus Rhodoferax. The sequence continues at coordinate 1,675 of CAIYNH010000018.1, read as the reverse complement.
CCTGTCTGACCGCGAGCACTTCAGGGTCCACGCACAGGGGCTGCACGACGACAAGCTTTTTGTCAGTCGGCCGGTCAAAGGCCGTGTGTCGGGCAAGTGGTCGCTACAGCTGACGAGGCCCATTTTTAACCAAGGTCGCTTTGCCGGGGTGATCGTGATGTCGGTTGATCCGGGCTATTTCACCCGTTTCTACCAAAAAATTGATCTCGGTGAGCAAGGCCTGGTGTCGGTTGTGCGCGACAGTGGTGAGATCATGGCGCGCTCGCTTGACCAGGACAAGTACATCGGCAAGCTCATCGACACCCCCTTTACCGCTGCCGTTGTGCCTCAGCAAGGCAACTACCGCCGCGTCGGGCAAACCGACGGCATTGATCGCATCTATAGCTATTTCAAAATGCCCGCCTACGGTCTGACCCTCATCGTTTCGGCCGGAACCGACGAACAACTGGCAGCAGTACACCAGCAGCAGCGAGTCATGCTGTGGATTGCCGGTGTAGCCAGTTTGCTGCTGATCGGATTAATCGCGCAGTGTTTGCGCGGTCTTAGCCAGAGCAACCGCAATCGCGAGCAACTTACCGAAATGGTGACGCAAAAGACGGCAGATCTTCAGACCAGCCTGTTGGTCACCAATGCGGCCATATTTCAACTCAAGCAACAGCGCCATGTGATTGATGAGCACGCGATCGTGACCATTTGCGACATCGACGGGCGCATCACCTATGGCAACCGCAAGTTCGCCGAAATCAGTGGCTACACGCCCGAAGAGTTCATGGGCAAGGATCACCACCTGATCAACTCCGGGCACCACCCCAAGGGTTTTTTTGCCGATATGTACCAGACCATTGGCCGTGGTGAAATCTGGCGTGCGGAGGTCTGCAACCGGGCCAAAGACGGCCATCTTTACTGGGTAGACAGCACCACCGCAGCCTTCATGGATGAGCAGGGTCATGCGCGCGAGTACATCGCCGTGCGCACCGACATCACCGCCAGAAAACTCGCTGAGCAAGGCGCCCACGCCGCCAACCGCGCCAAGGGCAGCTTTCTGGCCAATATGAGCCATGAGATTCGCACCCCCATGAACGGGGTGATTGGGATGGTGGATATCTTGCAACAGACCAGGCTGAGCGCCGACCAGCAGCGCATGCTGCGCACCATCGCTGATTCGTCCATGGCGCTGCTGACCATCCTCAACGACATTCTGGACTTCTCCAAGATCGAGGCCGGCAAGCTCGATCTTGAAAACATCCCCACCAACCTGAGCGACGTGGCCCAGGGGGTGGTGAATCTGATGAGCACGGCCGCCAACAGCAAGTCTATCGCGCTGTCAGTGCGGGTGGCACCCGAGCTGCCGAAGTGGACACTGGGCGACCCCAATCGTCTGCGCCAGGTGCTGCTCAACCTGATTGGCAATGCCCTCAAGTTCACCACCGGCCGGCCCGGGCACCCTGGTCAAGTAGCGCTGCGGCTCGAGCCCTGCACTCTGCCCGCCGGCAGGCCGGGCGTGCGCCTGTGCGTGCAGGACAACGGCTTGGGTATGAGTGCCGAAGTGGTGGACAAGTTGTTTCAAGCCTTTACCCAGGCTGATGAGAGCACCGCGCGCAAGTTTGGTGGCACCGGGCTGGGCCTGTCCGTTACCCGAGGATTGGTGGAGCTAATGGGGGGGTGTATTACGGTG
>CAIYNH010000017.1 GCA_903927495.1 uncultured beta proteobacterium | reverse complement strand
GCGGTCAGCCCGATGCGTTGATGGAAGCACTGAAGTCTGGTGGACAAAATTAAATTGAGAAATGACAACGAAAGCATTACCAAAATGACAGCAAAACACTTTACACCTGTCGCCATCGACAAATCCTACCGATTGCTCAACCATGGCCCGACCGTGCTGGTCTCTGCTACCCATGCGGGTAGACCCAATGTCATGGCGGCAGCTTGGGCCTGTGTTCTGGATTACGGCCTGTCACCCAAGGTCACCGTGGTGTTGGACAAAGCCACCTACACCCGGGAACTGATTGAAGCCAGTAACCAATTCGCCTTGCAACTGCCTTGCAAAGCACAGACTCAAATGACCGTGGGTGTGGGCTCGGACAGCGCCAGGGATGTGCCCGACAAACTGAGTAAACATGGCGTTGAACTCTTTTATGCACCACCATCCGAAGTGCCCCTGGTGGCTGGTTGTGTTGGGTGGCTGATCTGCAAGCGTATTCCAGAGATTCATAACGAGCAGACTTATGACCTCTTTATCGGTGAAGTGGTGGCCGCTTATGCCGATGAGCGTGTGTTTTCTGAGGGGCGCTGGCATTTCGAGATGGCACCCGATGCGTTGCGCACCATTCACCATGTGGCAGGTGGCCAGTTTTATGCGATTGGTGAATCCGTGCAGAGTTAGTCAGCTAATCCTGATGCTCGGTCGAACTGGTCAAGCTAGTCAGACTGGTCAAGACAGCTTCTCAAGATGTCTACTTCGGCAGGAATGCCTCGTCAATAGGCACGCCATAACCAACGGCCAGACGGTTGGTTTCGTTGGCCAGACCAATCACCGCCATCAACTCACCGAATTGCGCTTCACTCATGCCTTTGGCCCTTGCTCCTGCTGAATGGGATGCAATGCAATATCCACAGTTGTTGGTGATGCTCACCGCCACATAGATCAACTCCTTGGTCAAGGGATCCAGGGCCCCATTGCCCATCACCTGCTTGATGTTGCTCCAGATGCGTTGCAGGTTATCCGGGTGATGTGCCAGAACCTTCCAAAAATTGTTCACCCAGTCGGTCTTGCGGGTGGCCATGATGTCGTCATAAATGGCACGAACGGCGGGTGAGGCTTGTTCGTATTCAATGGGGTCAAGGTTTGCCAAGATGAGTTGCCTCTGTAGATCGGTCAATGAGAAAGGTGGGATTTTGACAAGAAAGTCAGTACGCAGTGCAACGCTCACATGGCTTCTGATGAAGGCATCCAAAATGGCCGCTACCATGATGCAATGTGCAGCCATTACCAAGCTATCAAGGAGCGCGAACGCTACCTCAAACACTTCAGTGTTGAACCTCCCGTGGACATGGGAAAAAACGATGTCTGGCCTTGCTACCCGGCTACTTTTATTCGCCGACCCAGGCAAGCCGATGTGGGCGATGAGGCTGTTCCTGAGAAGGAATCTTTGCCAGGCTTGTTTGGTCTGATCCCGCACTGGGCCACCGAAACTGACATCGGTCGTCAAACCTACAACGCACGCAGTGAGACGGTGGCTTCTAAGCCAAGTTTTCGGGAAGCATGGAAAAACGCCCAGCACTGCGTCATTCCGGTAGATGCCATCTTTGAGCCGGATTGGCGCAGTGGAAAAGCCATCCCGACTCGGATTGCAAATTCCAATGGTGAACCCTTGGGTATTGCGGGCTTGTGGTCATTTTGGAAGTCACCCAAAAGAATTGTTCACAGCTTCACCATGCTGACCATCAACGCCGATGGCCATGAGTTGATGTGCCAGTTTCACAAACCCGTGGATGAGAAGCGCATGGTGGTCATCTTGCAACCGGACAGTTATGACGCGTGGTTACTGGCAAAAGCGCAGGACAGCATGGATTTCATGCGCCCTTGTCCCGCAGCGCAGTTGATTGCCAGTGCACCACTACCGGTGCAACGATCCCTGATTGCATGAGGCAAGGCGCATCCCATTGAGAGCCAAACGCAAGCACTACCATGTCTATGTGGTCGAACTCTCCGATGAGGTGCGATTCATCGCACGGTTCATGCGCTGCAACCCCAATTACCAGCCAGGTAAACCTTGTGTTTATGTGGGGATGACCGGATTAGACCCGGATGTAAGGTTTGACAAACACAAGGCGGGTATTCAATCAAATAGTTATGTGCGGAAATTTGGCTTGCGCCTGCTGCCTGAACTCTACGAGCTGTACAACCCATTGACCTATGACGAAGCCAAAGGTCTGGAGGTGGAGTTGGGCATTGACCTGCGTGCAGGCGGGTTTGGGGTCTGGCAGGCGTAAATGTCATCATGGCATCACCACCGTTCTCTCATCACCAGATGACCCAGTCCAGGCTGATAATTCCAGGCAATCGAAGGAGTCAACATGCCCATTTACGAATACGCCTGTAGTGACTGTGGTCACGCG
>CAIYNH010000016.1 GCA_903927495.1 uncultured beta proteobacterium | reverse complement strand
GAGGCATCACCAGGCAAGTATTGACGATTCCCGCACAGTCAGAAATCCATAAACCATCAAGAAGTAACCATATGCCGACCAGTTATTCAACGATTGACTCCCTAGCGAGTTTGGCTGCGGTGATTGAGAGTCGTCTGCCAAAAAATGGCGGTGATCCGGATGCCAGCTACGTGGCGCGTTTGCTGCACAAAGGCCCAGACGCGTTCTTGAAAAAAATTGGTGAGGAGGCAACTGAGGTGGTCATGGCTGCCAAAGATGCTGATCATGGCGGTGACAAGTCAAAAATTGTCTATGAGGTGGCAGACCTGTGGTTTCACAGCATGATTGCGCTGGCGCACTACGGCTTACGGCCGGCAGACGTGGTGGCCGAACTGGATCGTCGCGCAGGCACCAGTGGCATTGAAGAAAAAGCCTTGCGCAAGGTGAGGGCGCGTGAGGCAGCAGCAGGGGGGTTGTCACCGTGACCCAAGACTTCACCCGCCCCCACGACCCGGATGTTGTCGTCGTGCCAGACCTGCAAGCCCTGGATGCGCTCAATACGGTTGGCACCATCAGTTACGTGCTGCACTTGATTGTGGCGGTAAGTGCATTGATTCCGGGTGGGCAGTTTGGCCCGGTGCTGCTGATAGCCGCACTGATTCTGGACATGGTCAAGCGCGATGCCGCTGTGGGTACCTGGCACGCATCGCACTTTCGGTGGCGAATCCGTACGGTCATCGTTGCCGCCTTGCTGTATCTGGTAACTGCGCCACTTTGGTTTTTGTTTTTGTTCCCGGGCTGGCTGGCCTGGATTTCAATTTCTGTTTGGTTTCTGTACCGCATCGTGACCGGCCTGATGCGCATGAATAAAGGCTTACCCATGGAGATATCCGTATGACTGAACACGTCGCCCAACACCACTCAGATTGTTTGTTTTGCAAGATTGCAACCGGCAAGATTCCGTCGAAACTGGTGTACCAGGACGACGAGTTGTATGCGTTTCACGATATTCATCCTTCAGCTCCGGTGCATTTTTTGATCATTCCGCGCATTCATGTGCCGTCCATGGCGCTATTGAATGAAGAGCATGCCGCGCTGATGGGGCGCATGATGGTCCTGCTTCCCAAGCTTGCCTTGCAAGAGGGGTGCAACCCTTATCCTGCGGGTGGTTTCAGAGTTGTGATCAATACCGGGGCCGAGGGGGCACAGGACGTTCATCACCTGCACATTCATGTCATGGGTGGCCCCAGGCCCTGGTTGCGGGGTTAAATCTGAGTCCAACAGCGCGCCAGGCAGGTGCGCCGTTTAAAATTCGCGTAATTCGTTAGGAGACTGCAATGGGTTCATTTTCTATTTGGCACTGGTTGATTGTGCTGTTGATCGTCATCATGGTGTTTGGCACCAAAAAGCTCAAAAACATTGGTGCTGATTTGGGTGGCGCGGTCAAGGGTTTCAAGGATGGCATGAAAGAGGGCGGTTCAGCGCCGGCCGAAGACCCTCCAGTGGCTCCTTCACAAGTGGTTAATGCTGCCACAACGGCAGATAAAACAACGATTGACGTGCAAGCCAAGCAAAAGTCCTGATGTTGCGCTTGGCTGTGACGCAAGGCGCTCATGATTGACCTGGGTATTTCAAAAATTGCGCTGATTGGTGCTGTGGCGCTGATTGTCATCGGGCCAGAGAAATTGCCGGGTGTAGCACGCATGGTCGGCACCTTGATTGGCAAAGCACAGCGCTACATGTCTGATGTCAAGGCCGAGGTGAATCGCTCCATGGAGCTCGATGAACTTAAAAAAATGAAGGAAACGGTTGAAACGGCTGCGAAAGACGTGCAAAAGTCAATCCAGACCAATGCCAATGAGTTTGAAAAGACCTGGGCTGAGGCCACCAACACCGAGACAGTGGCTTCAACAACTGATGTGACAGCTTTGTTAGAAGCCGTGCCCGAATACCGTCATCCCAAGAAGAACTGGCGCCTGAAAGCGGGCACCACGCCCAACTGGTACAAAGCTCGCGCCGGGGTGCGCACCAAAGCCTTGTCGGGTGCGGCTCGGGTGGCTCGCTTTCGCCCAAAATAACTTAATCAATGACTGATTCTTCTAAGAATGACGATGAACTGGCAGGCACCGAGCAGCCGTTTGTAACCCACCTGGTTGAGTTGCGTGACCGCTTGGTCAAGGCTGTGATAGCGGTTGCTGTGATGGCTGTTGTGATGGGTATTTACCCCGGTCCGGCTGCCCTTTACGACTTGATGGCAGCGCCTCTGGTGGCGCACTTGCCCAAGGGGGCCACGATGATTGCGACATCGGTCATCTCGCCATTCATGGTGCCACTGAAAGTGCTGATGATGGCGGCTTTCATGTTGGCGTTACCGGTGGTGTTGTACCAGTTGTGGGCGTTTGTGGCACCGGGTCTCTACACCCATGAGAAAAAACTGGTATTGCCGCTGGTGGTGTCGAGCACCGTGCTTTTCTTTGTGGGTGTGGCGTTTTGTTATTTCTTTGTGTTTGGGCGCGTTTTTGCGTTTATTCAGAGCTTTGCACCGGCCAGCATCACCGCCTCACCCGATATTGAAGCCTATCTGGGTTTTGTGCTGTCGATGTTTCTGGCCTTTGGCATGGCGTTTGAAGTACCCGTGGTGGTGGTGGTATTGGCTCGCATGGGCATCTTGAGTATTGAAAAGCTGAAAGAGTTCCGGGGCTACTTTGTGGTGCTGGCTTTCATCATCGCTGCTATCGTGACACCGCCGGATGTGGTGTCGCAGTTAGCGCTGGCGATTCCCATGGTGGGGCTCTATGAGGTTGGTATTTGGGCGGCTCAAATCTTTATCCGCCATACCCAAGCGCCCGATGACACCGGCGAATCCGCCAAGTAATATGAGGTAATAATGCTTGTAGAGCTTGTCAAATAAGCATTAGAAGCTATATAAAATGTAGCAGTATCAAATCAAGCAAAAGACCTGCTTTTGTCCGTCAAGCTTACTCTGGTTGTTGTCTCGGTTTGGGTCGCAGACCCGGTGTGATCTGCAATTCGCTCTTGCTGTCACCACGTTGCACAGCAAAGGGGGCAGCCGTTCCAGGTTTAAGGGATGCCACCAAGGTCAGCATTTCGGCGACATTGCGCACTGGTTTTCCAGCCACAGCAGTGACGACATCGCCGGGCTTGATTCCGCCCTTGGCGGCCGGGCCGTTTTGCAGCACGCCGGTAATGATGACTCCCTGTTGGGCTGCGACACCAAAAGTTTGGGCCAGCTCAGGGTTGAGTTCGTTGGGCTCAACGCCAATCCAGCCGCGCGTGACCTGACCGTCTTTCACAATGCCTTCCAGGACTAATTTTGCAGTGGACACCGGAATGGCAAAGCCAATGCCCATGCTGCCGCCTGAGCGTGAGTAAATGGCCGTGTTGATGCCTTGCAAGTTGCCATTGGTGTCCACCAGCGCACCGCCGGAGTTACCAGGGTTGATTGCTGCATCGGTCTGGATGAAATTCTCAAAGGTGTTGATGCCCAACTGGTTGCGACCGAGCGCACTGACAATGCCGCTGGTGACGGTTTGACCCACGCCAAACGGGTTGCCGATAGCCAGCACCTGGTCACCCACCTGCAGGTTGTCGGAGTTGCCCAGCACAATCACAGGCAGGCGATCCAGCACAATCTTGAGTACCGCTAAGTCGGAGTCGGGATCGGTGCCGATGATTTTGGCTCGGCTGCGACGACTGTCGTTCAAAATCACTTCAATTTCATCCGCACCTTCTACAACGTGGTTGTTGGTGAGGATGTAGCCATCGGTGCTGACGATCACGCCGCTACCCAGCCCAACCTGAGGTTCGTTTTGTTGTTCACCAAAGAAAAACTTGAACCATGGGTCGCTGTTTTGCAGACTCTTTCGTGCATTTTTGCTGGTGTTGATGCTGACCACCGCAGAGGACGATTTTTGTGCCGCCAGGCGAAAACTTCCCGGGGGCAGGGCGACTCCAGCTGCGGGTGCTTCTAGCACAGCCACAGTGGTTGATTTACCACCGCGTGTCTCAAACCAAGTGGGTTTGAGTGTCCCTACAACAAAATACGCGGCCAGAAAGACCGTCACGGACTGTGAAAACAACAACCAAAAACGTTTCATGGACAATGCCAATAGATGGCCCGGTGAGAATGGAAGTAATGGAACGAAAGGCAGTGAGGAATACACAAATTACCAATATTCCATTTCCAACGGCACTGACGGTCGCATTGCTTTGTTGCCCTTAGTGCATTTGGCAATGCATCCCGCCGGGACCGTCAAAAACGATACATTGGTTATTTACGCACCACTAAATTGTAGGTGCCTGATCAAAATTCAATGCCCAAGTCAACACGTACTATCCACATTCAATGTGAGGCTCCCCAGAAGCCTGCGTGGGCAGCGCCCTGCAATGGCTGCGGTGTCTGCTGCCTGCTGGAGCCTTGTCCGCTGGGTCAACTGATCTATTGGCGGCGGCACGGTGCGTGTCAGGCTCTGCGCTGGCACAGCGAAACTTTGCAGTATCGCTGTGGTGCCATCACCGAGCCTGACTTGGTGCTCAGCAACAGGTGGCCACGGTGGTGTGTACCGATATTGGCGCGGATGCTCGGGCGCTGGGCAAAGCGTTGGCTGGCTGTGGGTATCGGTTGTGATTGCGCCAGCGTTTATGATTCACCGATGCCTGAGAAAAACACCCATGACACAGCGATCTGAACTATTGCATGCTTTCGATGCGATGCTGCAGCCTGAGCGCTTTCGCGACTACGCGCCCAATGGCTTGCAGGTTGAAGGTCGGGCCGAGGTGCGAAAAATTGTCTCCGGGGTCACGGCCAGCCTGGCCTTGATTGAAGCCGCCATCGATGCCAGGGCTGATGCAATTTTTGTTCATCATGGTCTGTTCTGGCGTGGTCAGGATGGCTGTGTTACAGGCTGGATGAAACAGCGGCTGGCGTTGTTGTTGGCCCATGACATCAGCCTTTTTGCTTACCATTTGCCGCTGGATGCCCACTCTGAGTTGGGCAATAACGCGCAACTTGGACTCAAACTGGGATTAACCACGTTGTCGCATTTTGGTGAACAGGAGTTGGGTTGCCTGGGTCAGCGTAGTGATGGCACTGGCTTTGCTTGCGCTGAGGTCTTGGAACTGCATCTGAAAAATATACTTAATCGTCCTGTGACGCTTGTGCATAAAGCACAAGTCGATATTAAAAAGATAGCATGGTGCAGCGGTGGTGGGCAAAGCTATTTTGAAGTAGCGATTGCTGCCGGGGCCGACGCTTTTATCACTGGTGAAATTTCGGAACCACAGACCCACTATGCCCGTGAATGTGGTGTGGCTTATCTGGCTTGTGGTCATCACGCTACTGAGCGGTATGGTGCGCCAGCCGTGGCCGCGCATGTGGCTAATCAGTTGGGGCTGGCGCATCAGTTTATTGATATTGACAATCCGGCCTGAAATTACCTGTGACCAATGACGAATTACCCATGAGCTCGAAGAAACTTCCGATCGCTATCACCCAAGGTGACCCAGCTGGCATTGGTCCAGAAATCATCGTTAAAGCTTTTCGCGATGCACCCGAAAGCACTCGGGGATGTTTTGTGGTGGGGGATGTAAACATTTTGCGTCGGGCTTCTGCTGTGGTTGCTGCTGGCTCGATGCCTATGCCCGTCGTCCTGCTAGATTGTGTGGATCAGGCCTTGAACTGCCCGCCCCGATGTGTGCCGGTGTGGCAGATTGATTCGACAAGTGCTCATTTCATAAATCAAACCACGCCCTTTGGTCAGATCAGCGCCCAGGCTGGCCAGATGGCGGGTGATTGTGTGGTTTGGGCTGCCAATGCGGCGCTCCGAGGCGAAGTTGCTGCCATGGTGACTGCTCCCTTGAACAAAGCTGCACTGGCTTTTGCTGGTGGCTGGGCTGCTCAGTTCCCAGGTCACACCGAAATGCTGCAGGCGCTGGCTGCAAAGCATATGAATGTGCCGATCGAACAACTGCCGGTGCGCATGATGCTGGCCAATGACGAACTGCGTGTGGTGCTGGTCAGCATCCATGTGTCTCTGCGTGCAGCGCTTGCGGCAGTCAATTTTGATAACGTTCTACAAACTTTGCTGATCACACATAAGTCCTTGTTCGCTGTGTTGGGCCGTGCTCCGATCATCGGAGTGGCCGGGCTTAATCCACACGCTGGCGAGGGCGGATTGTTTGGTTCGGAAGAACTCGACATCATTGCTCCGGCGATTGCCGCAGCCCGGCAGCAGGGTTTGCAAGTCAGCGGTCCGTACCCTCCCGATACTGTGTTCATGCGAGCACGAACCAAGGCTTCAAAGCCTGGCGAATTCGACGTGGTGCTGGCCATGTACCACGATCAGGGTCTGATTCCGGTGAAATATCTTGGAGTAGAGAAGGGCGTCAATGTGACCTTGGGTTTGCCGCTGGTACGTACCAGCCCGGATCACGGCACTGCCTTTGATATTGCCGGTACGGGTCGCGCGGATGCTTCAAGTTTGATCGAGGCCATCCAGATGGCAACACTACTGAATGGCATGAATCCAGAGCGACACCTCGGATAATCGTAACTACTCAGCCCAGTTTTATGCAATCGTACTGATTTCAGGCGAAACTTGGCTGAGGCGATGTGCACTTGAAGGCTGCAACGAGGGACTCCAAGATATTGAAGCCGCACGCACGAGTCATCGTTGACGGTGTACTGACGCTCGGTGAAATACTGCATGCTCAGCATAGGCAATGCCAGCAAATGAGGTTTCTCTTCCTGAAACACGGCCTCAACTTGGCGGCGTTCACTGCCATGAATACGCTGGGCGGCCCACTTGGTTTGCCGGTGGTACTTGTCCTTGAGTCCCATATGAACGCCTGCCGCCAGTGCCTTGTCCACGCACCGATAGATCATGGGTCGGCTGAAACCAAGACGACGCTGAAGTTCAGTGATCGAGAAGCCATCGGCGTAGCCCAGCATCACCTTGGCACGCTCCACCTCTCGCGCAGATGCCACCCGCGAAGCGGAAAGTTCTTGCAG
>CAIYNH010000015.1 GCA_903927495.1 uncultured beta proteobacterium | reverse complement strand
TGGTCAAAGCGGTCTCAAACGACCTTGAATTCAAACGCCAATACAAAATTGGCACCGTCAATTCCATCAATTGGGCAAGACTGCTGGCGCAGGTGGTGTACTACTTTGCGGGTTATTTTCAAGCCACTGTGAACAACACCGAAAAGGTTAGTTTTGCCGTGCCCAGCGGTAATTTTGGCAACGTCTGTGCCGGTCATGTGGCACGCATGATGGGTCTGCCGATTGCCAAACTGGTGGTCGCCACCAACGAGAACGATGTGCTGGACGAGTTTTTCAAAACCGGGGTTTATCGGGTGCGTGCCAGCGCAGACACGTTTGAGACCTCCAGTCCGTCGATGGACATCTCCAAAGCCTCGAATTTTGAACGCTTTGTGTTTGACTTGCTTGGGCGCGATGGTGAGCGCGTCAAATCTTTGTTTGGAGATGCACTGGCGCGTTGCGGCCGCTTCGATTTAAGCCAGCATCCAGCGTTCAACGATTGCCGCATGCGCTATGGCTTTGAGAGTGGCAAAAGCACCCATGCCAACCGCTTGGCCACAATCAAGTGCACCTTCGAAGAGCACGGCATGATGATTGATACGCACACCGCTGATGCCGTCAAAATGGCGCTGGAGCAGCTCCAGGCCGGTGTGCCCATGATCGTCCTGGAGACCGCCTTGCCGATCAAGTTTGCCCAAACCATTGTTGAGGCGACAGGCCGTGAGCCCGATCGTCCGGCCAAGTTTGAGGGCATTGAGGCGCTGCCCAAGCGCGTCACTCCGATGCCCGCTGAGGTCTCGGCCATCAAACAATTTATTTCTGAAAAATGTGCATGAAATATCGCTATAACGCCCGTCAATCAAGCGTTAACAGCTCTCAAAAAATGAGTGTATTTTCATGAATGTAGTCGGTTTTGCAGGATTTTCCGGCTCGGGTAAAACCATGCTGGTTGAGCGCCTGATCCCGGTCATGCGCAGCCGGGGCCTGCGTGTTTCGGTAGTCAAGCATGCCCATCACCGTTTTGACATTGACCACCCCGGCAAAGACACCTTTCGCCACCGCGAGGCGGGCGCATTCGAGGTGGTGGTGGCCTCCAGCACCCGCTTGGCCTTGATGCGCGAGTTTGAGCAGCCGGCGCAGTTGTCCGTGCACCACCTGATCGCTGAACTGTACGCCGGCGTTGATTGGGTGCTGGTAGAGGGCTTCAAAGATTCTGATTTGCTTAAAATCGAAGTCTGGCGCGCAGCCTTTGGCAAGCCCGCACGTTACCCCGACGATGACTTTGTAGTTGCCGTTGCCACCGATTCTCCAGGTCAACTTCCTACGCCTACCGGTTTGCCTATGTTGGATGTGAACAACCCTGAGGCGGTGCTTGACTGGTTGGTCTCGCAGGGCGAGCGTTTTGATTACAACCCGGTCAATTACCAATGAATTGCGATTCTTCGCTGGCCCAGTTCTGTCTGAGCTAGAAGAAGGGCCGGTTTTTTAGCTGAGCCAGTTTTACGTTATCGGAGTTTCTCGAATGGACCCTTTCAGATGAACGGCGCTAAGCAGCCCTTGAAATCGCTTGACGACGCGCTAACTCAATTGCTTGGTTACGCTGAGCCGCTGACGGGCGTTGAGCAGGTCTCGACCTTTGCTGCCGATGGCCGGGTGTTGATGTGCGATGTGGTGTCTGCGCTGCAGGTGCCACCGCATGACAACAGTTCCATGGATGGCTATGCCGTGCGCTGCGCCGACCTGGCCGATTTGAAGCAGCCGTTGCCAGTGTCGCAGCGCATTGCAGCAGGTAGCGCTGGCAGCGCTTTGGCACCGATGTCCGTTGCCCGCATTTTTACCGGTGCGCCCATGCCAGCGGGTGCCGACGCGGTGGTGATGCAGGAAGATTGCGTGGTGCAGCCCGATGGGCAGGTGCTGGTGCAAGTTGCACCCCAACCCGGTCAGTGGCTTCGTCGCGCCGGTGAGGATATTTTGCTGGGTGCCAAAATACTCTCAAAAGGAGAGCGACTTACACCCGCTAGTCTTGGTCTTGCAGCCAGTATTGGCATGAATCAATTGAGCGTGGCACGATGTCCGCGCGTGGCTTTGTTTTCGAGCGGTGACGAACTCGTCATGCCCGGTGACGTGCCGGCTGAGCAGATGCAGCCGGGTGCCCTATACAACTCGAACCGGTTTTTTTTGCGTGCGCTGTTGCAGCGCATGGGCTGCGAGGTGAGTGACCTGGGTATCGTGCCAGATCGGTTTGAGGCGACGGTTGCTGCCTTGCAAGATGCTGCGCAGCAGCATGACCTGATTTTGACCAGCGGCGGAGTCTCGGTAGGCGAAGAAGACCACATCAAGCCGGCGGTGCAGAGCTTGGGACAGCTCGATTTGTGGCAAATCGCCATGAAACCTGGCAAACCGTTTGCCTATGGCCGGGTCGCCGACGCGCACTTTATCGGACTGCCGGGGAATCCAGTTTCAAGCTTTGTGACTTTCTTGCTCTTGGTCAGACCGTTTTTGCTCAGGCTTCAGGGTGTCTTCGATGTTGCTCCCAAGTTCATAGCTGTCAACACCCATTTCACAATGGCTAGAGCCGATAAACGTCGTGAGTTTTTGCGCGCCAAACGCAATGCTGCGGGTGGGCTCGATGTGTTTGCTAACCAGAGTTCGGGAGTGCTGACATCGGCTGTGTGGGGTGACGGGCTGGTGGACAACCCGGCCGGATGCACCATTGCAGCGGGCGACAGTGTCAGATTTATTCCATTTTCGGAGCTGTTGGCATGAAAGTCACTGTCAAATATTTTGCCTCGATTCGGGAAGCTATCGGTAGGCCAAGTGAGTTGCGCGATACCGCCGCCGCGACCCTGGCAGAGTTGCGCGATGAACTCATTGCCCTAGGTGGTGCCCATGCCGAAACTCTGGCACGTGGCCAAGCGGTGCGCCTGGCGCTGAACCAGGTCATGGTGGACGAAGCCGCCGTCTTCACAGAGGGTGCTGAAGTGGCTTTTTTCCCGCCCGTGACAGGCGGCTGACGGTGAAGACTGCCCTGGCTACACCGCGTGTGCGGATTCAGTCGCAAGACTTTGACCTGAACGCCGAGATCGACATTTTGCGTGCCCAGGACGGCAGGGTGGGTGCAGTGTGCAGCTTTATTGGCACCGTGCGCGAGCGCACTGCGGGTACAGCGGGGGCCATCAGCAGCATGGAGCTGGAGCATTACCCGGGCATGACCGAGAGGTCGATTGAAGCCATGATTGATGCCGCGCATCAGCGCTTTGATATATATGGCGCTCGAGTCATCCATCGTATCGGCTTGTTGTTGCCGCTGGATCAGATCGTCATGGTTGCCGTCACCTCAGCACACCGTGGCATGAGCTTTCAGGCCTGTGAGTTTTTGATGGACTACCTTAAAACCCAGGCCCCATTCTGGAAAAAAGAACAAACCCCCACAGGTGCACACTGGGTCGATGCCCGCGTCGCCGATGAGGCGGCGTTGGCAAAATGGGGCATTCAGGCCCGCAACGTGTAGCGATATCCCTTGAAAACTACCAGCTTGCCACAAGCTGCGGGTTAATTCCACTTCTAAATCATCCCTGTCGTTGTTGTCTCGCCTGGTCTTGCGACAGCAATGTCTGTGGCTCGATGTCTAGACAGAAATGATTTAGAAATGGAATAACACCAAGGAATAGCCATGCGAATCGAAAAACTCACCACCAAATTTCAGGAAGCTCTGGGCGACGCGCAGACGCTCGCCAACGCCAGCGACCATGCATACATCGAGCCGGCGCACGTATTGATCGCCATGCTCAAGCAGGACGATGGTCCCAAAGCCTTGCTGCAACGCGCCGGCGTGAATGTGCCGGGCCTGGTTGCAGGGGCTGAGGCCGCCTTGAAGAAGTTGCCGAAGGTACAAGGTCAGGATCAGGTGATCATGGGCCGTGATATGGGCACCCTGCTGCAAGCCGCTGAAAAAGAAGCCATCAAGCGCGGCGATAAATTTGTTGCGGGCGAGTTGTTTTTGCTGGCCGTCGCCGACAGTAAACAGGACATTGGTCGCCTCGCCAAAGAGAACGGCCTAACGCGCAAGAGTCTGGAATCCGCCATTGATGCCGTCCGTGGCGGGCAGAACGTAGACAGTGCCGATGCGGAAGATCAGCGCGAATCACTCAAAAAGTACTGTG
>CAIYNH010000014.1 GCA_903927495.1 uncultured beta proteobacterium | reverse complement strand
CCGAACAGCAAGATTTGACACCAGTGGCGTAAGCAGCGCCCGACAGTAGCGATCAGAGTTTTCACTCAAGACTCGCAAACAGACTCCCTTTTCTTTACCTCACCGGGACCAAGTTCAAACCTGGCGTGGCCGCTGCATTGCGCTTTTCACTTCACCACTTTGGAGAAAAGCTATGGCTTCAGCACCCACAAAACCCGGCAACGGTCAACTACCACCCGGGTTTGTTTCACCTTTCAAACGTGTTCCCATGCAGGGCACCCACGACGACTTATTGGCATGCGCCGCCACTTTGTGCGGCAAGACGATTGAAGAGGTCAATAAAATGGCCGTCACCCTTGGCTTGCGTGCCAACGGGCCGTTTTTTTTGGACGAGGCCCTGATTCGCAAAACCCTTTTCAACCTCTCAAACTTGGCCGTCAGCGACTACAAGGACTTCAAAAGTGTCGCCGCACTACCCGACGTGTGTGTGCTCTGCGTGGACTATGACGAAGACGAGACCTGCCGCCATGTGGTGTTTCATCACGTCCGAGGCACACCGGATGTACCGGCGTTTTCGTATGTGATCGACGTTGGTAACTGGATCGAACCCAAGCAGCAAATCACGACAGACTTCAGTCACTTGCGGATGGATGTGAAGGTCGCCTGGTACTTGGAGATCACGCAACGCCCAAATCCGACCGGCACCAAGGCCAAGTAAATCGACGTGCAGCGGCAGATCGCAATGGTCTGCTGCATCTCTGTGGCTGGTCGTCACCAGTCACGGCTCGCTTTTCATTCCCAGATTCACACTCAAAGATGGAGTTTAAACATGAACGTCAGTAGCAAAGCCGACGACGAAAAATCGTCGCCAGAAGAGGTTGACGTAATCGTCCTCACCGACGAGCCAAAATCAAACCTCGGGCTAATCGAGGTAACCGTCGCAGCGAGGGGCCTGCTAAAAGCACAAAATTTGCAGCCGGGATTTCTCTTGGGGTGGCACGCTATGGACACGAGCGATGCCATTGACCGTCTTGGTCAGTCGTTAAACAGTGGCGCTCTCAAAAACTGCAACCCGATTGCGACAAGGTACGAGACTCAGTTCGGCCCGGTCATGGTTGTGACCGAAGCCTGCAATGACGGCGTGAACCGTGTCAAGACACGACTCTCGCTGCCCTTGGGGCAATAGCATGGTCGAACGCGCAATTGCCATGGAACCGATGCGTGACCTTTTAGACTGGCTTCCAATGCTCCCGGTGACCAGCGCACAACAGGTGGACTACCAAGCCGCTGATCCGGCCGTACTTATCGTGCTTGCTGAGGCCGCAGAGACCACGATGAACACCATCAACCGAGGCGTAGGGGGAATTGGTCTCCTGTTGGCGCACAGTTCACCTCTGGTTGCCGACGGTACTATTGACGCTGACACCATCGAACGGCTCGGATTTTTATTATCAGAAATTTCTGCCCTGTCAACAGGCTGCATGTTGTTGGCAACCCGGTGTCGCCGTGAAACTGCCGACTTCCATCCAACGTGACTATCTTATGAAACACACCACTCCGAAATTCCTTCGCCCCATCATGTCTGGGATAGCTGCTCTGACATTGGCGGTGAGTCTCGGAATCGTCTATGCCGGTGAACTGGTCAAGGTTCCAACACGGCCCGACATAAAAGCAACTGTGTTTTGGCAGACCACAGAAGGTGCCACGGCCACGCTCTTTGTTTTTCCTGGTGGCGGCGGTGGCTTTGGCAAAGTCGAAAATGGCTGGCCCACAAGCAATAATTTTTTGGTGCGCACGTCCAAGCTCTGGTCCGCTGAAGGATTCAATCTCGCCATCTTCGGTCGCCCCAACGATTCGGATGAACTTGGCTATGAAGATCGAATTTCCGATACCCATATGCAAGACGTTAAAGCCGTGCTGGAATGGGTCAAGAGTAAAAGCTCATCACCCATTTGGGTTGTTGGCACCAGTCGGGGAACCGTCAGCACAGCCTTTACGCTGATTAACCTTCAAGACAGTCAAATCGCTGGCGGGGTGGTCAGTTCAAGTGTGGTGGCATACAAAAAAGCTGGCGCACTGCCCAAGCAAGACCTCAAGCAGATCAAGGTTCCGGTGCTGGTGTATCACCACGAAAAAGACGCATGTGACATCTGCAGACCCAATGAAGTACCGAGCATCCTAAGCGGTTTGAAAAACAGCCCCACCAAGAAGTTGATGATGGTCTCCGGTGGTTCAAACCCAACTGGTTCGCCGTGCGAAGGCAATCACTGGCACGGATTCATTGGCATGGAGCAGCAAGCGGTTTCCGACATTAGCGCTTGGATCAAGCATCCAACAAACTGAAGGCCAAAAATGAAAGTTGGCGCTTCAGCCTCCTGACTTCATTACAAACGGAACTCACAATGGACAGGCGGATATTGTTGAAGGGTATTGGCGCTGGCGCTGTCAGTATCGACTTCGGTCCATCGACATGGTCAGGATCAGTTTTGATGCCTTCAAACCCACAAGTGTCCGAAACGCTGCACCAGAATCGGACGACAAAAATCATCGGCGTTGGCGGCGCAGGTTGCAACCTCATTCGCTCATTCAGGTTATGCCTTGACTCACACAAACTAACCAATGTGTCAGAACTGGTGTGCGTTGACCTTGGAATTGAGAGTCTGCCGTCAGTCGATACCCTCTATGAAACGGCGGCTGGCAGTCTGTCTTTGAAGTCG
Organism: uncultured beta proteobacterium; assembly: GCA_903927495.1. Classification (GTDB taxonomy): domain Bacteria; phylum Pseudomonadota; class Gammaproteobacteria; order Burkholderiales; family Burkholderiaceae_C; genus Rhodoferax. The sequence continues at coordinate 5,100 of CAIYNH010000014.1, read as the reverse complement.
ATTTCACTTGCTTCCTTCGGTGCTGGTGGTCGGGTGAATGCTGCACGTGCCGCCGCACTGCGCAATATCGCTGTGCTAAATGCCGCCGTAAACGGTGCAGGCACGGTCATACTGGTCGCCGGCCTTGGTGGTGCTACCGGCAGTGGTGTTTTGCCGATCATCGCAAGGGCGGCGCGTAACGCCGGTGCAGTCACTATTGCGGCTGTCGTGATGCCATTCGATTTTGAAGGCCCCCGGAACGGGAAAGCCGCCACCGCTTTGAACTACCTTCAGCGGGAGGTTGACTTGGTTATGCCGTTCTCGAATAAGGACCTTGGCGACTCTATGGGTAATGATGCACTACTTGCAGACATTTACGCCCAGCAAGACCGGCGGATCATGGCTTGGCTATCGCTAATGCCAAGCGGATCGTAAGTAATGCGCGTTCTCTCTTGCCGCCGCTCACGATCAGTCTGGCTATCAATGCCGCCGCAAGACGTAAATTGAAATAAAGCTGAAATGCGAGATACCTGCCAGGGGAAATCACCGAGCATGCGAAAATGCACAAATGACTACCAGCGGCTATGGGCATCCACGATTTATGACGGTATTAACGACGGTATTTTTATCGGCTTTCGATGGAAAGCCGCATGCCTATTGGCTTGTGAGACGATTCATCATAATCGCGCGGTAGCACGACTGGGCGGCGATGAGTTCGTTGTGATGCTGGAGGACCTTAGCAAGGATGACTTGGAGGCCGCGACTCAGGCTGAAACAGTGGGAGAGAAGATTCGCAGTTCGTTATCCCAATCCTATCGGCTTCAGGGAAACGACCACCATTGCACTCCGAGTCTAGGAATCACACTGTTTGGAGGACCTCAGCAGGAGAAAAACACAGAACCCCTCAAACGCGCAGAACTTGCCATGTACCAAGCCAAGTCGGTTGGTCGAAATGCTGTTCGCTTCTTTGATCCAGAGATGCAAGCCAAGGTCAGCGAACGCGCCGCGATGGAACTGAGCATGCGTGAGTCACTTCTTGTAGGGGATTTTCAGCTGTATTACCAACCGCAGGTGGTTGGTGAAGGACGCACGACGGGGGCCGAAGCGCTTGTACGCTGGCTTCATCCCAAGAAAGGATTGGTATCGCCTGGAGATTTCATTCCATTAGCCGAGGATACCGGTCTGATTTTGCCGCTTGGACAATGGGTTATGGACACGGCTTGTGTTCAATTGGCGAAGTGGGCCACCTGCGCAAATTTTGCACACCTCACGTTATCGGTCAATGTCAGCGCACGTCAGTTTCGTCACAAGAATTTTGTCTCCAATGTACTAGCAACGCTCAGTCGCACAGGCGCAAACCCGCAGCAACTAAAACTTGAACTTACAGAGAGTTTGTTGGTAGAGGATGTTGAGGGCATTATTTCGAAGATGACTGCACTACGGGCACACGGCGTTGGTTTTTCATTAGACGACTTTGGAACAGGATACTCGTCACTGTCATACTTGAAACGACTACCTTTGGATCAATTGAAAATTGACCAAGGTTTCGTGAAAAATATATTGAGTGATCCAAATGATTCGGCCATAGCCAAGATGGTGATCGCTCTGGCAGACAGTCTAGGCTTGATGGTCATAGCCGAGGGTGTGGAGATTGAAGCACAGCGAGATTTTCTTGCCCGCCATGGCTGTCACGCCTACCAAGGATTTCTATTCAGCCGGCCTTTGCCGATTGAACTGTTCGAAGGAATCGTCCGATCCACATCTCCGGGGCGCATCGATAGATTTGTTCCAAACTAACCGGATAATCGTCAAGACTTGAAACTGACTGGCAGGGTTGGAAAATCCAGTTTTTGTCGGAGAAAGTCGGCTGTGTTTCTTTATGCACATCTCTGCATAAAGGCTGAAACCTAGCGCCAGTCGCAGCCAAATCTGCCGATCACCAATGGCATGTTCCAAGAACTCCAATTGACACCTGCCGCTTACCCAATCACATCATTACTGTCCTGGCTTGCGGCTGTAGATATGGCAGGGAACGATGATGTGCATGCCATCCAGTCAATGGTTCAGAAACCTGCTCACAAATTCTATAAGTACATCATGCCACGTGCCCAACAAATTCGACCTTGTCAAAGGCATGCAATACTCTAACCCATGCGGTTTAATTTCTTTCCCCTCAGCGGGACACCCCAGCAGGTTTTCATTGCCATCACGTTGTCGTCCCTGTCCGTCTACCTCACGTTCTCTGGGCATGGCTACATCATCGTGCCCACCTCGGGCAGCTGGATCACCATCATCCACCTGCCCACCATCCTGGCCGGAATTTTGGGCGGTTGGGTGGTGGGCGGGCTGGTCGGTTGCGTGTTTGGTCTGTCTGCAATGGTTTACGCGGCGCAGTCGGATGTGGCTGTGTTTGCCGATGTCTGGGTATCGCTGCCACCGCGCATTTTGGTCGGACTGGTGGCGAGTGTGATATTCAGTCGGTGCGTGCGCTGGGGCGAACATGCGGCCGTGCTGGCCGCAGCGGTGGCGGGCACCCTGACCAACACCATCCTGGTGCTGTCGGCCGCTGTGTGGCGGGGCTATTTTAGTGCGGACGTCGCCATCAACGTGGCTTTCAAGCATTTCATCCTAGAAGTCAGTATTGCCTCCATCGGTACCTTGTTGCTGACCTTGATTTGGCGGGCTCTGCAGAACACGTTTTTGAAGGCCAGACAAACAGAGGGTAGTAAGGCCGCCAAAAAGCAGGGGCAGTAATGAAGTTACGTGACCTGCGGGTACGCATCAGCAGCTACATCGTGCTGGTGTTTCTGGCGTTGGTGGCTGCGTTTGGGTATGCGCTGGTAGCGCACCAGGACAGACTCTATCGCGGCAACATTGAGAAACTCAAAAAATCCGTTGGCATCTTTCACCAGTTGAACCACGTCAGGTTTGAGGCACTGGCACACCACTCGACTGGGGTTGCTGCGCCAATGTCAGAACTGGGTGAGCTGCTCAAGCTGGATGAATTCCTATTCATCCGGCTGTATGACGCGCAAGGCAAGCCACTCTTGCACTTATTTAATGATCTGACCTTCACTTCAGAGTCGGTCGATGCCAAATTTCCTGCGCCCAAGTTTACGCGTGACAAGATCGGATGGTCAGAGGAAGACCTATACCTAGCCGATCCTCCTCGTGTCTATGCGCTGGGGGTGTTCTCCGCACCTGTGCTGGATCAGGGTCAACCTACTGGGTATATCGACTATTTTTACGACCTTTCGGCGTACAAAGACCAGTCTTTTTACCTGGCAAGCATGGTCATTGTATTTTTGCTGCTGACTTTGTTGATGTTGGCTGTGATCGTGAACGTGTTGTTCTCGCGCTTTTATGAAGACAACATCCAGGGGTATTTCCAGATTGGGCAGGATGGACGACTACTCAGCGTGAATTCGGTCTTGGCGACCATGTTGGGCTACGCGTCCAAAAAAGAATTGCTGGCCCATGCTGAGCAATTTGTGCGCAGCAATGCCTTGACCCAGCACATTCAGCAGACTGCATCCAGTGAATCTGGTGAGCAATCGGCAGAACTGCAGTTGCTCTGCCAAAACGGTGAAAAGCGCTGGTGTCTGTTTTCTGTGGACAAAGTCAGCAGCGTTCGCGGTGAATTGCTCTACCATGAATGCTTGGTCACCGATATAAGCGACAAAAAAGCCAAAGAGGAGTCCGAGCTGAAATACCTTCAGGCCACGCAGGAAATCAACCTGCAGCTGGAAAAAAAGGTGGCCGAGCGCACGCAAGCGCTCGAGGCATTGCAAAAGCAGGCTGAATTGCTGGCTCGCACCGACACCTTGACACAACTCAGCAATCGGCGGGATTTCTACGACAAAACCCAGCATGAGCTAAACCGGCGCAAACGGTTGGGTGGTGCAGCGTCGCTGATGATGATCGACATTGACTTTTTCAAACACGTCAATGACACCTACGGTCATTTGTCCGGTGATCAGGTGTTGAAAGTTCTGAGTCAAGTGGCGCAATCGGTGAACCGGGAGACTGACATCCTGGCCCGCCTGGGTGGCGAGGAGTTTGCTGTTTTCATGCCCGACACCCCACTGGCGCTGGCCGCAGAGGTGGCCGAACGTTTGCGACTGGTGCTGGCAAACACCAACATTGTCTTGCCCGAAGGTGAACACATCCATATCACAGTATCAGTCGGTGTGACGAGTATCCTGGCGACAGATTCCCACATTGATGATTTACTCAAGCGGGCGGATACGGCGTTGTACGAGGCCAAAAACAGCGGACGTAACCGTGTCTGCCAAGCCTAGATACAAGGCCAAACCAATGTTTTGGATGAAATTCCGCGCAGTATTCTGATGAGTTTTGAGCGTCGGATACCAGAGACTGCGTTTGGCACCGCACATCTACAGCGAACAGGAAATTACTGATTTAATGACAGCTGCACGCGGCCTTGGCCCGACTCCTGGTTCAGGATTACGTGGGGTAACCTTTGAGACGCTGTTTGGGCTGATCTCGTCGACCGTGCTTCGTGTCTCCGAAGCCGTGCACCTGAAGGATTGCGACGTTGACCTTCAGTCTGGCATGCTCACCGAGTTCGCCAAATCCCGCCACGTTCCAAAGCATTCGAGCACGGTACAAGTCATGAAGCGCTACAGATCACTGCGAAGTTGCCAGATTGAACTATCAGAGCAGATATTCCCAGCGGGCGATGACAACGCTGGCTGGAAGGGCGACTTACGCCATTCGCAAACAAATGTTGGGGCCGGTCTTGGGATCATCAAGTCAGTGATGGGTTTGAGGCAGTTCTCCTTGCGCGGATTGCGTAAAGTCACTGGCAAATGGGCTCTGGTTTGCCTAGCCTTGAATGTCAAAGGCATGGCAGTGCTACGTCTAAATCAAGGCCAAACTGCCAATCTTTACGCATATCCAGATTGGCAAATTTTGAAATCCTGTGTCCGACAGGCTGCTAACGTGAGAACCGAACAAAATCACCTCCTGCGGGTTGACCTCCTGCACGAAGACGCTCACCCAATGGTTGATAGCGTCCTGATTTAGTTTTTCCATGCTGGGTCTTTAGAAAAAATGTTGTACACAAAAAAAAAGCCTCTATCCCTCTCTGCGCTTGTG
>CAIYNH010000013.1 GCA_903927495.1 uncultured beta proteobacterium | reverse complement strand
AGACTAGTGCCGCCACCAGTGCCTGACCAACTCACTTCAGAGCGTGCTGCAGTTCCTGAGTAGGTCAATGTGGTGCCGCCAACTGCAACCACATTGGACGATACCGACGGCCAGGAAACAGCAGCACCGGAGTCTCCGGTCGCGGCAAGATAAGTCATCTTTGGATTGCTAAAAACGGAGTCCACAGATGCCGTCCAGTTGCCCTCGATAGCCCCAAAACTCATCGACACGATACCCGGCCCCATCAAATTAGCTAGCTTCACTGCCCCCAGCAGGCTATTCAGCGATGCATCCGGAGCCTCGATCAGAATAATTCTAGCCAGGGGTGCTGTGGCGTGCGCCCACTGCACATCCAGCGTAATTTCAGTGGCCCATCCGGCGTTATATGCCGGGGCGGTACCGGTCATCGTGCCACTGGCGGTGTTGTAAACCACCGAGATCTGGCATCCGTTGCCAGGTGCCGCGGCCAGTGGCAGACTTGCGCTGACTGAAATTGGGGTCGTGGTACAGGTGGGCAACCCAAATTTCTGATTGAACGCAGCCAACTCTGCCACAACGTTTGGATCGTGCATTGCGTCAACGATGTAGATCGTCTGTCCGGCACCCATTTGCGCCGCCGCATTGGCAGTCAGCGTTGCGCCGGTTGCGGGCAGGGCAGGTAGACCGTATGCAGCGCGGATCTGTGCCGGGGTGTAGGTAGAGATCACGCCAGCCGCAGCCATTGGGGTTACGGCTCCATCAGGCATCAGTTGCGGTGCAATGTCGGCCAGATGTTGCCGGGCACCCTTCAGGTCTTGCACAGTCAAACGATGTGTGGACAACTTTTCAGTACCGGGAGCCAGATGATGTCGGTGCGGATGATGCCGCGCCGAGCTGTCATTGTTGAGTGCGTCGGTGTCTTCGGGGGTAGCCAAAAGAGCCGCAGCGGCGTGGAACAAAGGCTGTGCAATCACCGCTGCGGCGGCATCTGGCAACATTGCCGCCATGCCGATTTGTAGCGTCGTGGTGCCGCTTGCCATCGGCACCAGGGTTTCGGATTGCGGACTATTACTTGACGTCTCTTCACCACCGCCACATGCGTTCAACATCAAACCGGCGCACACCGTCAGCAATGCGCAACCACAAATCGAGTTGAATCTATAAGTTGGGTTCTTCATGGTACCAAGGCTCCAGTAATGGGCGAGGGCTACGCTCAGTCAAGGTGAGTATCGATCTACGTCACTTTGGCAACTCCGCTACCATGGCGCTTGCGCACTGTAGGCCGGTGGCTTTGCGTCCCCAACTTTCGATGGGTTTGCCCTCAGGAAATCTCTGCGGTATGCAAAGTTCAAGTGAGGGATAGTGTAGGCAAGAATTAATTTCTTCGTCAAGGTTTAGCCAACTGGTTTTCAAATGAATCTTCAAAATAGTGAACTAGTTCACAACAAATGCGAATTCAACTTAACATAATATACATCGTATAAAGTATAACTACCAGCTTCCCTTAGTGTGCCGACCGCGTACAAAAGCGGCAATGATTTCAGCCGACTCTGTGCGAGACGACTGCATGGTGAAATCCTGCGCGGTCAATCCCAGATCATTTTTCAGCATTGGATCGGCCCCAGCCTCCAGTAACAATTTCACGGCGGACGCTGTCGCGTACTGTGCCGCCATCATTAAAGGTGTCGTGCCGTTGGGCGATGCGGCATCAATGTAGGCGTTCTGCTCCAGCAAAAGATTCATTACCGCCAAGTGACCATTGGTTGCCGCATAGTGCAACGCGGCCCAGCCCGGTTTATTGACATCGGCACCTTTGCTGATCAATAACTGGCACAGCGCCAGCTCACCTTTGAGTGCGGCCAGCATCAAGGGACTTTCATCAGCAAAGTTGCGAACCTCAACTTTGGTTTTGGGCCAATTGGCAAGAACGTGCGCAACCTTCATTGAGGGCTCCGCCACCGCCACTAACAGTCCCGCCAGACCATTCGGATTAACCGTGTTGGGGTCAAATCCACGCGACAAGAGCGCCGTGACTGCTACCGGATCATCTTGTTTGATGGCGGTAAAAAAATCATCATACGATCCGCCATAAGACAATGAATAACCTATTAAAACAATAAGATATAAAACTATCTTCATGTAATTTATTAACAATATTAAGGTGGCGATGTCATCAGCAACTAACAACGCTCTTGAACAAACACTCGAAATTACGCGACGTGATCGTTGCAATTTTTTCAACTGGCAAAGCCTTGATCTGAGCCAGTTGCGCTGCCACCCATGGCACATAGGATGGATTGTTGGTTTTCCCCCGGTATGGCATCGGTGCCAGATAGGGACTGTCGGT
>CAIYNH010000012.1 GCA_903927495.1 uncultured beta proteobacterium | reverse complement strand
TTGGTCACCACAATGTCAAACTCGCGGCGCACGGCAAAAACCGCCTGGCGACCTTCCGTAGTCGTAATATCAGCAGCAACAAATTCGACTGCAACACCCGTGCTGCTTGCGTAGGAAGCTATCAACTTAGAAGCAGATGCTTGCAGTGCTTCAAACCCACGCGCAACCATCAGCACATTCACACCCTCCGCTGCCAAAGCTTTGGCACAGCCGAAACCCAAACCTTTGCTGGCTCCACACACCAGCGCCCACTTACCGGCAATTCCTAAATCCATCGTGATAACTCCTAAGTTCAATCAACACCAAACCTCTGCAGCAGAACCAACAGTTCCGCCATTTTATGGACTGGTAAACATATCAACCGTGATGCGCTCTGCGGGTAAACAGAAAAATACCGGCCAGCACCAGCAACGTGCCAAACCCGACCCAAACAGTGAACGGTTCGCCCAGAATCACAACGCCCATCAAAATAGTCGACATGGGCCCAATCATGCCGGTCTGCGCGGCTAGCGAGGCACCAATACGTTCAATCGCCATCATCACCATCAGCACGGGAGCGGCAGTGCACAGCGTAGCGTTCAAGACCGACAACCAAATTACCTCTGGTGCCACCAGCGTCGCGCTCATGGGCCGCAGCAGCACAAACTGGCCGATGCACAGCAAGCAGGCAACACTGGTGGCCAACCCGACCAGACGCAGCGAGCCCAACCGCTGCACCAGTTCTCCACTGAAGCTCAGGTAAATCGCGTAACTGACTGTACTCAACAGCACCAGCAGCGCTCCCCAGACAACATCTGCGCCTTCCAGCTTGATCTCATGACCAAACACCAGCATTACCCCAAAGTAGCTGACAGCCATGCCCAGAGCCTGCTGGCGCTGGATACGGCGTTTGTAGAGGACCCGCCCCAGCAATAAAACCAGGGTCGGAGATAAATACAAAATCAGTCGCTCAAATGAGGCACTGATATACATCAACCCGGCGAAGTCCAGAAAGCTGGCCAGGTAATAACCGGTAAAACCCAAACCCAGCACGCCCCAGTAGTCTTGGCGCGTCAGCGCGGGCTTGCCCCGACTCGCCAACCAGGCCATCAGCACAAAGATCGGCAGCGCAAACAACATGCGGTACATGATCAAGGTGACGGCATCCACCCCATAACGGTAGGCCAGCTTGACGATGATCGCCTTGCCACTAAAAGCAATTGCCCCGAGGGCTGCCAGAATCAAACCTGACGCTATATTTACAGGAGCTACCTGCGCTTTATCCATGAGCGCTCTGGCGGAATTTGTAATATAGGTAGGAAACAGGTGCGAGGGTCGGCATGGGGTCATTTTAGAAGTAGCCAACAGGCCATCGGTCAAGGCCTTTGCAGTTTCCACCTTGCGCGGTGACGACTTTGGTTTACGATGCAAATCGAGTCAAGAAAAATAACCTCGACCTATTGGAGACAACAACATGAAACGACGCACCCTCTTGCAGGCGACCCCGGCGCTGTTGGGCTTACCGGGACTGACACTGGCCCAAGGTGCCTACCCAAACAAGCCCATTCGCTACATCGTGCCGGTAGCTGCCGGTGGCGGCAGTGACATGGTGGGCCGCACAGTGACCGAGCGCTGGGGTAATTTGCTCAAACAAACCTTTATTGTGGATAACCAGGGTGGCGGCGGCGGTGTGATTGCCGCCCAAGCCACGGCACGGGCTGCGCCGGACGGCTACACCTTGATGCAAGGCTATGTGGCCACCCATGGCACCAGCCCGGCCACACGCAAGCTTCCGTATGACGCCGTAAAGGACTTCACACCGATTGGCATGATCGGCGGCACCCCTAACGTGCTGGTGGTCAATGCAGCACTGCCGGTCAAAAACATCAAGGAATTCATTGAGTACCTGCAAAAGCATCCCGGCAAGCTGAGCTACGGATCGGCCGGCGCGGGTTCACTCACGCACCTGACCATGGAACTGTTCAAGCAACAGGTCAACACTTTTATGGTGCACATACCCTACCGTGGGATTGCCCCGGCATTTACCGACCTGATTGGCGGGCAGACCCAGGCCATGTTTCCAGGACTGGCCGCTGCCGTGCCACACATCCGGTCTGGCAGGGTCGTCCCGTTGGCGGTTACGGGCATGAATCGCCATCCACAATTCAAGGATTTGCCTACGCTGGACGAATCGGGTTTCAAGGGTTTTGATGCGCAGCAGTGGTACGGCGTGGTCGGCCCCGCAGGCATGCCCGCCGCCATTGTCAAGTTGCTCAATGAGACCCTGGGTTCTGTGCTGAAAGCCCCGGACCTGCGTGAAAAACTCTCTGTGGAGGCGATTGAGCCGACCATCATGACTCCCGAAAAATTTGGTGAATTTATCGTCGCAGACATTGCCCGTTGGAGCCAATTGGCGCGCGCCACGGGGATCCAGCTCGACAGTTGATT
>CAIYNH010000011.1 GCA_903927495.1 uncultured beta proteobacterium | reverse complement strand
GGCAACAACAGAAAAGTGGGCGCATTCAGGCCGCTTCGATACCACCCAGGCAGTCGCTGTGCAATGCGGGATTCGGTTGCATCGCTGATCATGGTATCGGTGCCTTTGTTGCACACGACGGCAAACAGGTCGGGGGTCGCAGCTTTTAGAGGAACCTTGAACGCTTTAACCTGCAATTCGACCCCCTCACCCAGGCCAAAACGCCCGGTCATGGTTTCCGTCTTGGCATCGCGCATACAAAAAATTATGTTTTCAAAATCCATGGCACGGTACATGGTCTCCAGAATCATGCGCAGCACGTCGCTGAGCTTAAAGTCCTCTACCATGGCATTGGTAATGTCCTGAATGCCTGCGGTCAGGGTTTCTGTCACCCGAAGGTCTTTTTTCGGTGACTGGCCCAACGCATCAGGCGAAGCTGTCTGCGTTGCATGCAACTCAAACGCGCCCAGACTGCCCACCCCATCGGCCGATGTCGAGTGTGCCTCGTGCACACTGCCAGAGTCTGGCAACTTGAGTAAATTGGCTGCAGCCGAGCCCGGAGCTACTCGGATCTCCATGGCTACAGCCAGGTCAACCAACTTCTGCCGTGCCGTAACGGTGGCCGTAACGATGTCTTTGGAACTAACTCCCAGTGCCTGCGCATATTTGCGCGTCACCAAGGCAACGCGTGCATCAACTTCCTTGGGGTCAGTGTGCAGCAATACATCGGCAAATTCGTTAGACACCAAAGCGATCCAGCGCATGCGTTCACCTGCATCCGAGGGCGCCCTGGGCGGCACAGCCCCAACAGGCTTTCGCATGCATCGCTGCATACTTTTCGGCAAACCCCAAGCTTTGGCAATACCCAACCCCAGCGCCTCAAAGTTCAAGCCCAAAACGCTGGCTGAGGCTGCCGCTTCGCTTTGCGGTTCGCGCGTCGTCAGAACCAGGTTACGTATCTGGGTGGCCTCCTCTGGGAAATAAAACTGCACTAGCAGCCGCCCCAAATTCTGAAACATCGAGCCAATGAAAGCTTCTTCGCCTTCTTTGGCAACGGGGCACAACTCACCGCCGATAGAGCCCGCCATCAGGCAGCGCAAAAACTCCTCCTTTAGCAACCCCGCGTGCGCCTTGTCTTGCATGTGCTCCAGCAGCACCAGGCTCAAGGCCATGTTGCGGATACCGTTAAAACCCACCAAATTCACCGCGCGCGACACCGTATTAATGCTGCCACTGTGTGCGAAGTGCGCGCTGTTAACCATGCGCAGCAGTTTGTTGGTCAGGGCAACGTCCTTCAAAATTTCATTGGTGACACTGTGGACGCTTTCAGTCTCGGACGTGGCCATGCTCTGAATACGTACCACCGAATCCGACAATGCCGGAAAATCGCTTTTGTGCCGCATACGCCGCAACAAAAAATCCAGAGTCCCGCTGGCACCAGTTGCTTCACCATGCACATCCATCGCCGCCGGCTTTGCCCATTGCTCCAATTCATCCAACAGGGTTCGTGCAGTCAAAAAACGCTGCTGCGGGTCGCGAGCCAGCGCTCGCAAAACAATCGCACGCAGACGATCGTCCACTTCGGGACTGAGATCGGGGGGCAATACCAGCTGTTCGTGTGCAACACGGTAAATGGCTCTGTAGGGGTCACTCTCATCAACCAGGGGCTTGCCCATCAGCAT
>CAIYNH010000010.1 GCA_903927495.1 uncultured beta proteobacterium | reverse complement strand
CACCGCCATCGACTACGAAGGCATTGGCACCATGTCCAAGTCGAAAAACAATGGTGTCGATCCGCAGGATCTGATCGAGAAATACGGTGCCGACACGGCCCGCCTTTACACCATGTTTACCGCCCCACCCGAGGCCACGCTGGAGTGGAACGACGCTGCTGTGGAAGGAAGTTACCGTTTTTTGCGTCGAGTTTGGAACTTTGGTTGGAAATTGTCCGCTATTGAAAAAGAAGCGGCTATCGCTAGTCTGACAAGCTCGTCCGGTCTAAATGATGTTGTTTTTGGAAAAGAGGCCAAAGCCTTGCGGCTGGAGCTTCACACGGTACTCAAACAGGTGGATTACGACTACCAGCGCATGCAATACAACACGGTGGTTAGCGGAGCCATGAAAATGATCAACGCACTGGAGGACTTCAAGGTGCCTACCTGCGCGGGTTCCGGGGTGGCGCTGATCGAGGGTTTCGGTATTTTGTTGCGCTGCCTGTACCCGGCTACGCCGCACATGACGCATGCCCTGTGGTTGGGTCTGGGTTATGCTGGCGTGATGGGTGATTTGCTCGATGCACCTTGGCCGCAAGTGGACCCGTTGGCACTGGTGCAAGAAGAGATAGAGCTGATGCTGCAGGTTAACGGCAAACTGCGTGGCTCAATTGTGGTCAGTGCCAGTGCCTCAAAGGCAGACATCGAGGCGGCTGCCATCGCCAGCGAGGTTTTCCTCAAACTCAGCGCTGGCGCTGCGCCCAAGAAAGTGATTGTGGTGCCGGGTCGGCTGGTTAATCTGGTGGTGTGAGCCATGTATGAAGCACGCATTCTGTCAAATACTCTGCCAAATTCTGTGCAAACTACACGCCGTGCTCTCGGCTTGCGTCTGGTAAAACTAGGGCTTGTAGGTTTGGCCAGCGCCAGCCTAATGGGGTGTGGCTTCAAACTGCGTGGTAATCAGAACTTTGCTTTTTCCAGCATTGCCATCAACCCCAATCCGGGGGGCGGCGTGGTGACTGATTTGCGTCGCGCCTTTGGCCAAAATGTCCAGGTAATTGCTGAACAAGCACCGTTGACGCAGGCCCAAGTGGTGTTGAACGTGGTCAGCGAGCAACGTGAAAAAGTTGTGGTGGGTGTGAATGCGTCAGGTCAGGTGCGCGAGATGCAACTGCGCATCAAAATCAAATTCATGGCAAGCACCCCCAAAGGCAGGGAAATCTTGGTGGACGATGAAATTTTGCAGCAGCGCGATTTCAGCTATAACGAATCCGCAGCTCTGGCCAAAGAGGCCGAAGAAGCCCTGCTGTACCGCGATATGCAATCTGACATCGTGCAACAGCTAATGCGGCGTCTGGCCGCCATCAAGGCCTCGCAACTCGATTGATGCCTGCGTGGCACGCGAACCGGCCTCGGTCGTTTCCAACCTGAGCATTGCAGCGGTTTTCAGCGTTCACTGGGGTTGGCGCCTTTCGGGTTGCGTAAACTCTGCCCATGCAACTCAATCCCACCCAGTTAGGTGCCCATCTGCAAAAGGGCCTGAAAAGCCTCTACACCTTGCACGGTGACGAACCGCTGCTGATTCAGGAGGCGTTAGACACGATTCGCGCCACTGCGCGCGCGCAGGGTTTTACCGAGCGTAGCGCCTACACCGTTTCCGGGGCTCACTTTGACTGGAGCGAGGTGCTCGCCGCCGGGAGCAGTTTGAGTCTGTTTGCCGACAAGCAAATCATTGAGCTGCGAATTCCATCTGGCAAGCCGGGTAAGGAGGGTGCTGTGGTGCTGCAACAGTTGGCTGCAGCAGCGCCCGGGAACGACTCAACCCTGACGCTGGTGATCTTGTCAAAGCTGGACAAGTTGACCAAGTCCAGTGCTTGGTTTGCAGCGCTTGAGAGCGGCATCACGCTGGAGGTAACGCCTGTGCAGCGGCAGGCTTTGCCGCAATGGATTGCCCAGCGCTTGGCGCTCCAGGGCCAGCGTGTTGCGAGTGGTGTGCAGGGGCAGCATGCCTTGCAGTTTTTTGCCGACCGGGTCGAAGGCAACCTGCTGGCAGCGCATCAGGAGATCCAGAAACTGGCGCTGCTGTTTGCACCGGGCGAACTGAGTCTGCAACAAATTGAGAACGCGGTGTTGAATGTGGCGCGCTACGATGTCTTCAAGCTCTCGGAAGCGGTGCTGGCCGGGCAGTTTGAGCGTGTGCAGCGCATGCTCGACGGTTTGCAGGCCGAAGGCGAAGCGGAGGTGCTGGTGCACTACACACTTGCCGAAGACATTCGCGCCCTGAAGCGCGTCAAAGATGCCATGAACCATGGCAGTCCCTTGCCTATGGCATTGCGTGAGCAGCGCGTCTGGGGCAATAAGGAACGGTTGTTTGAGCGGGTGCTGCCACGCTTGGGCGATAAGCAAATGGCGCAATTGTTGCAATCCGCCCATCGTGTGGACGGTATTGTCAAAGGCTTGAAACAAGCCGATTGGCCGTCAGACCCGTGGACAGCGCTGCAGCGTCTGGCGTTTGAGTTGTGCCAGGAATGTGCCCAGTTGCCCGGCAATAGGTGAACGGCATGTGACGACTCTGCCAAAATGCAGCCATGACCAACCCAAGCCATTCCAACATCACCGACTACACCCACACCCTGGGTCTACAAGCAAAACAGGCTGCAGCTGTTATGGCACGGGCACCTGCAGCTATTAAAAATGCAGCACTTAGGAACTTGGCGGAGTTATTGAGGGCCAATGTGCAAGCGCTGCAAATCGACAACGCGAAGGACCTCGAACGCGCTGTACTGGCCGGGCTGGCCGCGCCCATGGTGGATCGGCTCAAATTGACCACCAAAGTAATCGAAACCTGTGCCCAAGGCTGTGAGCAGTTGGCCAGCATGGCCGACGTGATTGGTGAAATTATTGGCATGAAGCAGCAGCCTAGCGGCATCAGGGTTGGGCAAATGCGAGTGCCCATTGGCGTGTTTGGCATGATTTTCGAGAGTCGACCCAACGTCACGATCGAGGCCGCCAGTCTGTCGATCAAAAGCGGCAACGCTTGTATTTTGCGCGGTGGCTCGGAAGCGATTGATTCCAACAAGGCGTTGGCCAAACTGGTGCAGCAAGCGTTGGCTGAGAGTGGTCTGCCGGTCAATGCCGTGCAACTGGTGCAAACCACCGACCGCGAGGTGGTCGGGCAACTCATTACCATGCCTCAATTTGTTGATGTGATTATTCCGCGGGGTGGCAAGGGGCTGATCGAGCGTATCAGTCGCGATGCCAAGGTGCCGGTCATCAAACATCTGGACGGCAATTGCCACACCTATGTGGATGATCCGTGCGACATTGCCATGGCCGTCAAGGTCGCTGACAACGCCAAGACCAACAAATACAGTCCATGCAACGCGACCGAGAGTTTGTTGGTGGCAAGAAGCGTGGCTATGCAGTTTTTGCCGCTGATCGGCCAGGTGTATGCAGCCAAAGGGGTGGAAATGCGGTGTGACCCTGAGGCGCTTCAAATCCTCAAGGAAAATCTAGCTCTAGCACCCATCAGTAAAGCACAAGGTGCTATCAATTCAGAATCATTAACCGAGCCTTTGCCTAGACCGGTTTTGCTGCCGGCGAGCGAATCGGACTGGTTTGAAGAGTACCTGGCCCCCATCATCAGCATCAAACTTGTGGCCGGTGTGGATGAGGCCATAACCCACATCAACCAGTATTCCAGCCACCACACCGATGCCATCCTGACGCGTGATCACCTGCACGCGCAGCAGTTTTTACGTGAGGTCGATTCGGCCAGCGTGATGGTCAATGCCAGCACCCGTTTCGCCGATGGTTTTGAGTACGGTCTGGGTGCCGAGATCGGTATTTCGACAGACAAATTCCACGCCCGTGGCCCGGTCGGTATTGAAGGTCTGACATCGCTCAAATATGTGGTGCTAGGGCAGGGTGAAGTGCGGGCTTGACCGCCAGCCAACGCAGATAACAGAAATGTAATCTGGCGGTCAGGTCGCTGTTGGGGCTGGACTGGCAAACTTTGGGTCACCTCAACCGCTGGATTTTTCATTAAAACACTTGCTTCGTTTGCGCTGATCGCTTTCACTCTGGCCTTTTCAATGCCATCTATGGCACAAATGGATCACAGCATGCATGGCGGCGGTTCGCCGGCAAAAGCGGCACCAAGTGCCGCTGCAAGCGCCGTTGATTCCGACCTGGGTGATGGCGTGGTTAAAAAAGTGGATAAATCCAAAGCTACCGTCACCCTTGCTCACGGTGCCTTGCCCAGCGGCATGCCACCCATGACCATGGCCTACAAAGTGAAAGACGCCGCATGGCTTGACAAACTTCAAGCCGGTCAAAAAGTTCGTTTTGCCACCGATCCGAAGGACGGCGGCATGACAGTAACCCGGTTTGAACTGGTCAAGTAATTCCATTTCCATATCAATCCGGCACGTTGTTGCTTCGCCTTGCCGTGCGTCAGAACTGTCTGGGGCTTCGCGCCAAGTGTCGTATCGATCTGGAAGCGGAATAAGGACTAATGGTTCCAGTTTCGATGCCGTTCATGAGTTGAAGGGTTGTGCGCCAGCTGGCCCTTGGGTGCAGGCTCGGCGCAGACTGGAGCTGCACCCCAGCATCGGCAAAAAACAAGGTCAATACATGCAATATTTCTTACCGACCCTGGCGCTCATTTCGCTGGTAGCCACGGGTTCGCCTGCGTTGGCCCAGACCCCAGAACCCCTGCTCGGCACCCAGGTAGAGGGACTGCTGGCGTTGGCCAAGGAGCGTAACCCGGACTATGCAGCCATGCGCTTCGAGTTGACCGCGGCCAACGAGCGCCTGCTGCCGGCTGGTGCTTTGATGCCCCCGCGCTTCAAGATGGAGCTCGAAGATGTCACCAAAGCAGGCGAACAAAATCCAAAACTGCTCCCCTCAGATGTGGGCAGCGCACGTTACACCTTCTCGCAAGACCTGCCGTGGTCTGGCAAGCGCGAGTTGAAACGCGAAATTGCCAGCCACGAAACACAAGCAGTGCTGGCTCGCGTCCAGCAAACCTGGTCTGACACGGCCGCCCGCATCAAGACGGTATTTGCCCAGCGCTACCTGGTGCAGGCCAACCAGCGTCTGGTCAACGAAAACCTGGACTTGATGCTGCAATTGGAAAAAGTATTGCAGGTGCGCTATGCCGGTGGACTGGCAGCGCAGCAGGACATTACCCGTGTTCATATCGAGCACACCGGCATGCGCGCCGAGTTGGTGTCTCTGGCCGGGGAGTGGCAGCAAACCCAGGGTCGCCTGAATGCGCTGCTGGCCCGCCCCTGGGATGCACCGCTTGCGGCCCCTGGCAGCTTGCGGCCATTGCCAGAGCCTTCAAGGCTGAATTTTTCTGCACTGGCTGATCGGCTGCGCCAGGCCAACCCCCAGTTGACGGTGGAATCCGCACGCGTTAAGTCTGCCGAAAAGTCCCGTGAGCTGAGCTACAAGAACCGTTACCCGGACTTCACGCTGGGCATCAATGCCATGCAGCGCCAGGGCTCGGTCAACGAATGGGGTTTGATGCTGGAGCTCAACCTGCCGATCCAGGGCGATGTGCTGCGCTCGCAGGAGCGGGAGTCTGAGGCCATGCTGGCGGCGGCGCAGTCACGCCAGGAGGCTGCGCTGAATCAGGCCTTGGCCGATTTGTCAGACGCTTTGAGCGCGCTCGACGCGGCCCGGCAGACCGAACATTTGATGACCTACAGCCTTATGCCGCAAGCTGACCTGACCTGGCGCGCGGCGCTGGCCGGCTATGAGAACGGCAAAGCTGACTTTGCCACTTTGCTGGATGCACAGCGCCAAATACGTGGCGCTAAATTAAGCCAACTAAAAAGCCAGGTCGATGCGCAAATTCGGCTGGCTGAAGTCGAGCGACTTTTGGGAGAAGACTTATGAAATCAGGTACAGCCATTGTTGTTGGCGCGTTGGCGTTGGCCGGTGCCGCTGGTATTGGCTATCAATTTGGGCACGCAGGGCATACCAGTCAAACACAAGGGACTACAAATACGATAGCTACTCAAAGCCCGCAAAAGCCCAAACTGCTTTACTACCGCAACCCCATGGGCTTGCCAGACACCTCGCCGACCCCCAAGAAGGACCCAATGGGTATGGACTACATCCCCGTGTATGAGGGTGAAAGCACCGACGAGCCTGCCGCCAGCAACCAGGTCAAAATCAGTGCCGAAAAAGTGCAAAAACTCGGTGTGCGGTCTGAGGCGGCCCAGCGTCGCAGTCTGGATCGAAGCATTCGTGCGGCCGCTCGCATTGAGCCTGATGAGCGCCGTATCGTCATGATTGCGCCCAAGTTTGAAGGCTATGTGGAGCGTCTGCACGTCAACGTGACGGGGCAGGCAGTGGTCAAGGGTCAGCCATTGTTTGAGGTCTACAGCCCCGAACTGGTATCGGCCCAGCGCGAGTACGCCATTGCCGTGCAAGGTGCAGCCTCGCTCAAGGGGGCCGACAGCCCGGCGCAATTGGGCATGGGGCGGCTGGTTGAGTCGAGTCTGCAACGACTCAAGAACTGGGATATTTCAGAAGAGCAGATCAAGGCGTTGATGGCCTCTGGCGAAACCAAAAGAACGATGACGTTTCGCTCGCCAGCCTCGGGCATCGTGACCGAGAAAAAAGCCGTGCAAGGCATGCGTTTTATGCCGGGTGAGGTGCTGTTTCAGGTTTCTGATTTGTCAGCAGTATGGGTGGTCGCAGATGTGTTTGAGCAGGATCTGGGGCTGGTCAAGACCGGCGCCAAAGCACAGGTCAGCATCAACGCCTACCCCGACAAGTCGTTTGAAGGGCGGGTGAGCTATGTGTACCCCACGCTCAAGCCCGAGACCCGAACCGTGCCAGTGCGCATTGAGTTGGCCAACCCGGGTGGCTTGCTCAAACCGGGCATGTTCGCCCAAATGGAACTGCAGGTAGGCGGCAAAGCGCAGGTGGTGACGGTGCCGGTGTCGGCAGTGATTGACAGCGGCACTCGCCAAATTGTGCTGATTCAGTTGAAGGAAGGCCGGTTTGAGCCGCGTGAAGTCAAACTGGGTGCGCGAAGTGACACCTATGTGGAAGTGCAAAGCGGTGTGAAGGAAGGCGAGCTGGTGGTGGTGGCGGCCAACTTCTTGATTGATGCTGAGAGCAATCTCAAGGCGGCGCTGGGTGGCTTGGGTAGCACACCAGCCGCAGCGCCAACCCCCGCTGCTACAGGCCATCAAGGTGTTGGCAAGGTTGAAGAAATTGATAGCAGCTCAAGCACAGTCAGCCTGTCTCACGAGCCGATTGCAAGTTTGAAATGGCCGGCCATGACGATGGAATTCAAGGTGGCCAATGCGGCCTTGCTGAAAGAATTGAAACCTGGCACAAAAGTGGCGTTTGAGTTTGTCGAGCGCGCGCCGGGCGAGTGGGTGATTACCGGTGCGAAACCAGTTGGGAATTGACGTGGAATACCTTGATTTACGTGTGTCAACATTAACCCACAGCGTGCATTGGGTGTCCGACTACGCGAATGTCCCCCGGCTCGGGCTGCGCCCGAGCCTCCTCCTTGATTTGGCACAACCCCAAGTCCACGCTACGTCAGACACCCAACGCGCGTTGCTAGTCACTTGGCCTTGCATCGCTCATTTTTCTGACTTTCGTTAGGTAAGCGACATGCTCTCCAAAATTATTGACTGGTCTGGCCGCAATCGGTTTCTTGTCCTGCTGGCCACCCTTTTCATCGTGCTGGCTGGCATTTTTGCGGTGCTGCGCACGCCCATTGACGCGCTGCCGGATTTGTCTGACGTGCAGGTCATTGTCTATACCGAAGTGCCAGGTCAGGCACCGCAGGTGGTTGAAGACCAGGTGACTTATCCGCTGACGACCGCCATGCTCTCCGTCCCAAAATCCAAAGTGGTGCGCGGGTTCTCGTTTTTTGGCGCGTCCTTTGTTTACATTATTTTTGAAGATGGCACCGACATTTATTGGGCCCGTTCACGCGTGCTGGAGTACCTGAACTTTGCCTCGGGCCGCATGCCCAAAGGCATCACGCCACAGATTGGGCCAGATGCCACCGGTGTCGGCTGGGTCTATCAATACGCGCTGCTGGCCAAAGACAAAACCCTGGCCGAGTTGCGCAGTATTCAAGACTGGTATGTGCGCTACCAATTGACCAAGGCGCATGGCGTGGCCGAAGTGGCGTCGGTGGGTGGTTTTGTGCAGACTTATCAGGTGACAGTGGACCCGGTCAAACTGCGCAGCTATGGCATCGGGCTGATGAAAGTGGCACAGGCGATTCGCGACTCCAACCGTGACGTGGGTGGCCGTGCCGTCGAGATGGCCGAGACCGAGTACATGGTGCGCGGCAAAGGCTACCTGCGGGGTAAGAGCGATATCGAGATGCTGGTGGTCAAGGCTGACAAAGGCACACCGGTGCTGATCCGTGACATTGGCCGGGTGGAACTGGTACCCGACGAACGGCGCGGCGTGACCGAACTCAATGGCGAAGGCGAAGTGGTCTCGGGCATCGCCATGGCGCGCTATGGCCAAAACGCGCTGGAAGTGATTGCCAACCTGAAAGACAAAATCGCCGAAATTGGCCCCGGTCTGCCTGCCGGTGTGACGGTACAAACGGTGTACGACCGCTCCGAACTCATCAACCGTGCCATCGACACTTTGAAGCGAACGCTAACGGAAGAGTCGCTGATCGTGGCCGCAGTTTGTGTCATCTTTTTGATGCATGTGCGCAGCGCACTGGTGGCCATTTTGATGCTGCCGGTCGGCATTTTGATGGCGTTTATTGCCATGCGCTTGCTGGGAATGAGCTCCAACCTGATGAGCCTGGGCGGCATCGCCATTGCCATTGGTGCGATGATCGACGCGGCGATTGTGATGATCGAAAACGCCCATAAACATTTGGAGCGACTGCCCCAAAACCACACACCCGGTGAGCGATTTGATGCCATGCTGGCCGCCTGCAAAGAAGTCGGCCCGGCACTGTTCTTCTCGTTGCTGATCATCACCGTGTCGTTCTTGCCGGTGTTTGCTTTGGAAGGTCAAGAGGGTCGATTGTTCTCGCCACTGGCCTACACCAAAACTTTTTCCATGGCCGGTGCGGCGATTCTGTCGGTCACGCTGGTGCCAGTGCTGATGCTGTTGTTCATCCGTGGCAAGGTCATGCCGGAGGCCAAGAACCCGGTCAACCGAATGCTCATTTGGGCTTACAGACCCATCATAGCAAGCGTGATGCGCTATAAAAAAGTGACTATTGCGCTGGCGCTGCTGGTGCT
>CAIYNH010000009.1 GCA_903927495.1 uncultured beta proteobacterium | reverse complement strand
GATTTTGCGTGGCAATGACAAAAAATGGGGAGGGCAGGGGACGAGTCTCGCCCTCTACGGTGACTTGCTTTTCCTCCATGGCCTCCAGCAAAGCACTCTGGGTTTTTGGGCTAGCACGATTAATTTCGTCAGCCAGCAGCACCTGGGCGAATAAAGGGCCGGGGTGAAAGGTGAACTTTTCCAGTCTGCGCTCATACACCGAGACTCCTGACAAGTCGCTCGGCATCAGGTCAGAGGTGAACTGAACGCGCGAAAATTGCAGACCAAATGTGTGGGCAAGCGCATGTGCCAAGGTGGTCTTGCCGACACCGGGAACGTCTTCAATCAACAAGTGACCACCAGCGAGCAGGCAGGTTACACAATCTTGCGTTTGGTCAAATTTACCGGCAATGACCGTGTTAAGCTGATCGACCAGTGATTTAAGTTTGAGTTGGATGTCCATGGCACAAGCTTATCGAAAAATTTAACAAGGAGACAAAAACATATGACTATGACCGGATACTTTACTCACCCAAGTTGCCGTAAACACGAAATGATGCCCGGACATCCCGAGTGCCCGGAACGGCTGGATGCGATTGACGACCGACTACTGATTTCCGGGCTGGATGTTGCGCTGAATCGGCGTGAGGCGACACCCGCCTCCACCTCGGATATTGAGTTGGCCCATGGACGCATGTATGTGGCTTCAATTCGGGGTTTAAACGCTGAATTAAAAGAAGAAATTGCCGCCGGTGGTGCCGAATACCTGCAAATTGACCCGGACACCAGCATCAACATCCACACCTGGACTGCGGCGCTACATTCGGCCGGTGCCGCAATCGATGCCACCGACGCAGTCATTGCCGGTGAGATGCCCAATGCTTTTTGTGCAATCCGCCCTCCTGGCCACCATGCCTGCCATGACCAGGCCATGGGTTTTTGCTTTTTTAACAATGTGGCCATAGCCGCCAAGTATGCGCTCGAGCGTCACAACCTGAAGCGTGTGGCGATTGTTGATTTCGATGTGCACCACGGCAACGGCACCGAAGACATTGTCAAGGGCGATGACCGGATTTTGATGGTCAGTTTTTACCAGCACCCGTTCTACCCGATGGACTGGGTGCATTCCAGCGCCAGCAACCTGGTCAATCTACCTGTGCCTGCCTATACCAAAGGCATGGACATTCGCGAGTTGATTGAGGCGGCTTGGATGCCACGCCTAGAGGCGTTCAAACCCGAGATGATCTTTATCAGCGCCGGTTTTGATGCTCACCGCGAAGACGACATGGGTCAGTTGGGTCTGGTAGAGCAAGATTACGCCTGGATGACACACCGTATCAAAGACGTCGCCCTTCGTCATGCCAAGGGACGCATTGTCAGTTGTCTTGAAGGCGGCTATGTGCTGAGTTCTTTGGCTCGCAGTGTGGAGGCACACATCCGGGTATTGGCGGATGTCTGACCCGCATATTAATGATCTTGAAAGTTGGTTGTCAGCGCTGACCCAGACTGCTGCGCTGCTTGAGTTAGGCGCGTTGACGCTGTGTGTGGGACTGGCCTGGGGCTTGGCTTGGTTGCTGTCCCGCGCGCTCGGACAACGCGATCTGACGTCCATCATGTTTGGTCGGCGTGTGGTGGATGGGGTGTTGTTTCCAATGTTGTTATTGGTGCTGGCTTACGCCGCCCGCGCACTGGTGGCACGTTGGGTGCCTGTGGCCGTGTTTAAGCTGGCCATTCCGGTGCTGATTTCGCTGTTGGCCATTCGCTTGGGCGTGAAGGTTTTGCATGCAGCTTTCAGCGAGACACCACTGGTGCGTTTGCTGGAGCGCTCGATTTCGTGGGTGGCTTGGGCGGCCGTGGTGTTGTGGGTCAGCGGCTTGTTACCGGTCATTCTCGAAGAGCTTGATCAGATCAAGTTCACGGTGGGGTCGTCGCATCTGTCAGTGCGCACCATGATTGAAGGGGCGCTTACGGCGGGTGTAGTACTTATTTTTACACTCTGGATATCATCGTCGATCGAGTCGCGCCTGTTGCGATCGGCAACTGGGGGTGAGTTGTCTTTGCGCAAAGCCGCCAGCAATGCCACGCGGGCTTTGTTAATGTTTGTCGGCCTGTTGTTGGCCTTGTCGAGTGTTGGTATTGACCTGACGGCACTGTCTGTGCTGGGTGGCGCTATCGGTGTGGGGGTGGGTTTTGGTTTGCAAAAACTGGCCGCCAACTATGTCAGTGGCTTTGTGATTTTGGCTGAGCGCAGCATGCGTATTGGTGACAACGTGCGGGTGGACGGGTTTGAAGGTCGGATCACCGAAATCAACGCGCGTTACACCGTGATCCGCTCAATCAGTGGGCGTGAATCAATCGTTCCCAACGAAATGTTGATCACCAATCGGGTTGAAAATCTGTCCTTGGCCGATTCTCTGATTTGGCAGTTCACCACGGTCTCAGTGGCTTACGACAGCGATGTCGATCTGGTGATTGAGTTGTTGAAACAAGCCGCCCTGAAACATTCTAGAGTGCTGCTTGAACCTGCCCCATCAATAGCGCTGGAGGCTTTTGGGGCTGACGGTCTGGAGTTCAAAGTGGGGTACTGGATCAATGACCCGGAGAACGGCAGCGACAATTTAAAATCCTTGATCAATCTGGATATTCTGAAGTTATTGCGTGAGCACGGGATCGAGATTCCATTTCCCCAACGGGTGATACATCAACGTTCAGGTTGATGCACCAAGAAAATTTCTAGCGACGAACCTGTAAGGATCCGGGGTTGACAATGTTGGTGGGTCTGCCTTTGATGAAATTAATGACATTGTCAAACGCTGCACCAAAGTACATTTCGTAGCTGTCTTGCTCGACGTAACCAATGTGTGGTGTGCAAATGCAGTTTTCCAGCCGCAGCAAGGCGTGGCCCTGCAAAATAGGCTCGCTTTCGTACACATCAATCGCTGCCAAGCCGGGGCGACCCCGGTTGAGGGCGCAGATAAGTGCGTCATGTTCGAGCAACTCCGAACGAGAAATATTGACGATCAGGGCGGTAGGTTTCATGCGGGAGAGGTCTTCAAGTCGCACAATTCCCTGCGTTTCCTCATTCAGCCGCAGATGCAGGGTTATCACATCGCACTGCTCAAAAAAATCATCGCGACTGCTGGCAACCTCAAAACCATCCAGTAAAGCACGTTCACGACTCGGCGGGCGACCCCAAACCACCACCCGCATGCCAAAAGCTTTGCCGAATCCGGCAACCAGTTGACCAATCCGACCATAGCCCCAAATACCCAAGCTGCGGCCTTTGAGTACGGTACCCAAGCCAAAGTTGGGTGGCATGGCGCTGGATTTGAGTCCGGACTGCTGCCAGGCTCCGTGCTTGAGATTACCGATGTATTGCGGAAGTCGCCGCATCGCCGACATGATCAGCGCCCAAGTGAGTTCTGCCGGTGCCACAGGTGAGCCGGTTCCTTCAGCGACGGCAATGCCACGTTCAGTACAGGCATTGACATCCACATGGGCTCCGACGCGGCCAGTCTGGACGATGAGCTTGAGTTTTGGCAACTTCTCGACCAACGCACGCGATATTTGGGTACGCTCACGGTTCAGAACAATTACATCTGCGTCTTTGAGTCGAACGGAAAGTTGCCCCAAACCTTTGACGGTGTTGGTGTACACCTTGGCTTGGTACGGCTCTAATTTTGAAGAGCAAGCCAGCTTTCGCACGGCATCTTGATAATCGTCCAAAATCACGATATTCATAAATTAATTTCTCTCTTAACTTGATGATTCATATAACTATTTTCCAATTTTCATTGGAAGGCCAGCGTAACTTTCAAAAATTCAGACGGACCAACGCCAGCTACATAGCAACTGCACTTATCAACCCAGCGCTACTTTTAGCGTAGGCTTAAGCAAGGTGGTGTGCAAGTATTTTGATGCACGGGCGGCAAAACTATCGCCGCCTGGAACGCATATTGTCGTTGATGGGTGTCATGGGCTATCCCTGCGCCACTGGGCGAATTGAGTCACTACACCACTCGCTCCAACTCCCTGCGTACAGCGCGGTGCGGCCCAGTCCGGCGATCTCCATGGCAATGATGTTGGGTACAGCACTGACCCCGCTACCGCAGTGATGCACGACCGTGGCAGGATCTCGGTTGGCCAGCAGGGCAGTGAATTCGGCCTTGAGTTGTTCAGCAGGTTTGAATTTGCCGTTGCTGTCGATATTCAGTGTAAAAGCCCGATTAAGCGCGCCTGGAATGTGCCCAGCTACCGGATCAATGGGTTCGACCTCACCACGGAAACGCGGCGCAGCGCGTGCATCCAGGATGGTTTGGACCGGGCGGCCAAGTTGTTCTGCTACTGTATTGGTAGTGACTAGTGAAGTCCTGGCGGGTGCTGGGGTGTAATTTTTTTGTGCAAATTTGGGACCGGTTCCGGATTCAATCGCAGCCCCGCTGGCTTGCCAGGCCTG
>CAIYNH010000008.1 GCA_903927495.1 uncultured beta proteobacterium | reverse complement strand
TGTCAATGTTCATCTTGTCAAAGATGATGGCCAGTTCGTTCATCAAGGCAATATTCAGGTCGAGCTGGGTGTTCTCGATCACCTTGCACGCCTCGGCCGCCTTGATGCTAGAGCAGCGATGCACGCCAGGCTTGATGCGCACATACGCGCCGGAGGCCAAAAAGTCCTGATGCACCAAAGCATTGGCAATCAACTCACGCAGCGCCTGCTTGGAGAACATCTTGACTTCATCGCGCACCGCCGGTTCGATGAGCCGATTTTGCGGTGCTGCCGAATGCACGAAGTCCACCAGACCGCCAAACCCGACCTCGTAACCAAAGCTACCGACTATTAACCCATTAACGCTCAGGTTGCGCGCCCGTTTCGGTTAACTCAACCAAATACCGTGCGATGAAGGTGCGCTGGGTCACCGTGGCACCCGCAATCCGGTCCACCCTGTATGAGCGATCCTGACCCGTATCGGCCTTGATGCCATACAACAGGTAATGGCCATCACGCGTGCGTCGCAGAGAGTACGGTTCTATCATCGGCTGCACTCGCTCTCCATTCTCTTTGCGGTATTCAAGCTGAATGCACAAACGGTTGGCGGCAGCAAAGCGAATTACCTCCATCGGCGCGCCAATTCCCAGGCCGCGCCACGAACTGGCCATGGCAGGCATGCGCCAGCTGGTGTCGGTGTCGGCTCCTACCGAAACCCTGACCATCACCTGCTGATCTACCCTGCTGTGCAACCAGTCAAACACGGCGGGCAGCTCCATCCAGAAACCGTCAAACGGCGGCAACTCGGGCAATTGGTGCGCCAGCATTTGTGCCCATGAGACCTGCAGTTCGGCAATCAGCGGCGATGCCTGGATGCTGGCAAAGTCTGGCACACCGATCTTTTTGAACTCACACTTTTCATGCAAAGCGTGCATCAACTTTGCTAAATCAGGGTTCAGCTCTTTGCGCCGATACAGATGCACCACGTCATACAAATCCCTGGGTCGCAAACGCTCCGCCAGCGCACGCACCTTCTCGGCAAAGACCTCTTCAAAACAGTAGGTTGAGACCTGAATGCCTTGCGAAGGCAGGTCGCTGTAAGGGTGATGCACATGGCGTCGGTCAATAGGCAACACCAGGCGTTCATGATCGGTCAGGTCGAGCTTGATGCGGGGTGCATCGCCGGCCCGCGCTAGTGGTCCGCGATAGCCAACACGCCCCTCTGCTGATGTGCCGCCACGCGGATTTATGTAAACATCAAACTTGCGCGACTCGGGTGGCAAGACCAGGCCAGTCTGGTCATACACCCACCCGCCCACTTCTTGAAACAACTTGCGCAAAAAAGCTTCGTCCAAATGCGTCGGATCGGTCAACGTGAAATCGAGGTCTTCAGAAAATCGGTAGGTCTCAAAGAATCGCTTCTTCAGGCTAGTGCCGTCCTTGAACACCCAGGTATCCCGCGTCGCCGGGTGTTCCCCAATGCCCGCCAGCAGCCAGCCCAAGACGTAGTCCTTCTCAACCACATTGGGCTACAACCCAAAGTTTGCGGCCAAGTTCAATAACTCGAATTTTTTGAATCACTTTTTTGGTCCCTTGTGCTTTTACCAGCCCGCAGGCACCCAAAGCCCCCAAGCCGTTACCAACCGTTCTGATGGCAACGCCGGATCCAGCTTGGTGTAGCCCGCTGTCAAGTGGCCAGCGCAAACCGCAATCGCCTGTGCCTCAGCGGGTGCATGCATCTGTAGCAAGTAGCCCATGCGTTTGAAGACTGCCCCATTACCTAGCCGGGCGGCGTAATCCAGCAGCAGCGGCAAATTGTGATGCTCAGACATCAGGTAGGCCTGTAGCACGTCCACCACCATGCGAATGCCCCCGCCCCATGCGGGTGTGGCCAGCAAATCTGCCACTGTGCGCGACGGGTCAGACACCTGCACACGGGTGGCACCGCGCCAGACGGCCTTCATGCCAAAAAAGTGAACTTCTGGCACGGTATGCAACGCAAATACGGTGCCGCCAATCATCTGCTCACGGTGCCGTGGGCGGCGCGACGTGGCCACGCATACGCTGCGAAATACCTGCTCGGTCAGTGACCAGTGCTCAACGGCGCTCCAGCCCGCAATAAAGCACGGTGCAAATGCCGTGTTGGCGATCAGCCAAGCGTCTTCTGGCGCTGAGTCTGCGCGCTCACTCTCCAGCGGCACCGGTACATAAATGCCGCGCCGTACCCGCTGCAGCCAACCCTGCTCCGCCCAGCGCGCCAATTGCTTGGAAGCTGCCAGACGGGTATCGGTCAGCGCTGCTGCGGCTGAATCAGGGGTGATCGTGCCGTGGGTGGCGCGCAGCACTTTAGCCAGCCGCGTGCGGGAGGCCGATTCGAGCCCTGCAAAAGACGGTTTACTATCTATTAAGCGCATAAAGTTACTTGTTGAATAAATTATTACGCTTAATGTAAAGCAATGCAAGGAATTCTGGAACATGGCTGTCGTTGCGGGACGCAACCCGCCATCCAGTGACTGCCGGACTTCATGGATACCGAATCAGGTCCGGTATGACAACAATTTACCCATCCAGACCCCACTACACTTGCGCAAGCAGATCCTAAATTAATAGCAAATTACCTTCCAATCGCAAAATACTCAAACCACATGCCGCGCACCAAAGCAGGGTCATAGAGGTTGCGGCCATCGAAGATAACCGGGGTTTTTAGCTTGGCTTTGATGGTGTCAAAGTTGGGGCTGCGGAACTCGCGCCACTCGGTGGCGATGATCAGGGCGTCATACGTGTCATCTTCATACACCGCTTTAACGTGAACAATTTCACAAGCTAAATTGCCTTTAAGGCCTGCTGTGTATGCGCTCGCAGCTCCAAAATAAATAGCAAATTAATTACGCTCTACCCTAATTAATCCCCAATACGCCAATATGGATTTCACCGATGCCAAATCAGTGGCTGAGGTGCCTGAGCTGGCGCGCTTGCAAGCCGCACAGG
>CAIYNH010000007.1 GCA_903927495.1 uncultured beta proteobacterium | reverse complement strand
CAAAAGCCAGCGTTGTGGCGAGTTTGCTGATAGTCTGGTCCCGGGTTTCCCAGGCCAACAAAAAGTCTGATCATGACCGGATGCTTGGGTTGAAGTCAAAAAAAAGGCCCACGCGTGTGGGCCGATATTTTTAAGGCCAGTTGGCTTACTTCTTGGCCGCTGGTGCCTTGGCTGCAGGAGCCTTGGCAGCCGGAGCTTTTGCCGCTGGAGCCTTGGCCGCTGGTGCCTTTGCTGCCGGCTTACCTGCTGGCGCGCTGGCCGCAACTGCTTCGGCCACTGGCTCGGCGCCAGCGACCATAACCACAGAGACAACCACCGGGTTTTTGTCCCCACCATGGGTGACCACGGAAACGCCCTTGGGCAGAGCGATGTCAGCCAGGTGCAGAGAGGCACCCTTTTTCAAGCCACTCAGATCCACCTTGATGAATTCTGGCAAGTCGCCAGGCAGACACAAAACGTTGATTTCACTGATAACGTGATTCGCAATGCAACCTTCGGACTTGATGGCCTGTGATTCTTCGTCGCCACTGAAGTGCAATGGCACTTTCATATGCAGTTTGGTCGTGGCATCGACTCGCTGAAAATCGACGTGCAAAATGAGTTGCTTGAACGGGTGAACCTGCACATCGCGCAACAACACCGGATGCTCATTTCCAGCAATATCCATGCTCAAAATGCTGGCGTGGAAAGCCTCTTTTTTCAAAGCGTGCCACAGCGTATTGTGGTCAATTTCGATCATTTTGGGTTCTGTTGAACCACCATAAACGATACCGGGGGTGCGACCCGTGATGCGCAGACGGCGGCTCGCACCCGTGCCTTGCTTGGAACGCTCAAAAGCGACAATTTTCATATTTAACTCCTGTGAGAGTCCACCGCGACCAGTGCGACTCTGATTAATAAAAGGTTCGGCTGCCCGCAGGGCTGCGCGAACCCACAATGCAACTGATCAGAAAAGATTTTCCTGATCAGAAAACAAACTCATTACCGACTTGCCTTTGGCGATACGCTGAATAGTTTCAGCGATCAGTGGTGCCACATTAAGTTGGCGAATCTTGGGGCATGCAAGTGCGGTGGGGGTCAACGGTATGGTGTTGGTGACAACGACTTCGTCGAGCGCAACACCATGGGTGATCCGATCAATCGCCGGACCAGAAAAAATTGGGTGAGTGCAGTAGGCGTATACCTTTTTGGCACCGCGCCGCTTTAACACTTCGGCGGCCTTGACCAAAGTCCCTGCCGTGTCAATCATGTCGTCCATGATGACGCAGTTGCGGCCTTCAATTTCACCAATCACGTGCATGACTTCACTAACGTTGGCTTTGGGACGCCGTTTGTCGATGATGGCTAGATCACAATTCAATTGTTTGGCCAGCGCGCGCGCGCGCACCACACCACCCACATCAGGAGAGACCACGATCAAATCGTCATAATTTTTTTGACGCAAATCACCCAGCAGCACGGGCGATGCGTAGATGTTATCAACCGGAATATCGAAAAAGCCCTGGATTTGGTCGGCATGCAAGTCCATGGTCAAGACTCTTGCAACACCAACTGCCTGCAGCATGTTGGCCACGACTTTCGCTGAAATCGGCACTCGACTCGAGCGTGGACGCCGGTCTTGCCGGGCGTAGCCAAAGTACGGGATGACAGCACTGATGCGCTCGGCAGATGCGCGCTTGAGTGCATCAACCATGATGAGTAACTCCATCAGGTTTTCGTTGGTCGGTGCACAGGTGCTTTGAACCACGAATACATCCCGGGCACGTACGTTTTGCCGAATTTCAACGGTCACTTCGCCATCCGAAAACCGACCCACTTCAGCAGCACCCAGGACAGTTTTAAGATGGCGTGCAATATCGCCTGCCAGAGCGGGATTGGCATTGCCAGTAAAAACCATGAAATCAGGGGGTTGATCGGCTTGCATGGAAATCCCAACTCATAATTCGCAATGGATTTGGCATATTGAGCTAACAAAACATGCCACGAAATTTTGGCAGGGGAGGAAGGAT
>CAIYNH010000006.1 GCA_903927495.1 uncultured beta proteobacterium | reverse complement strand
TATTCCCGTGCATTTGCATGGCAGGTTGACCGGAAAAGGGTACGAGTTTGTGCTGCTCGATAGCAGCACAAACGTGGTGATTTCTGAAGGCATCTCTCACGCCCACTGGCTCGGCAGCAGTCAGCAAGCCGACGCGCAAGACACCATTCATGCACTGTCTGATCAAACTTGGGATTGGCTAATAGTCGACCACTACGCACTGGATGCCCGTTGGGAGACAGCATTTCGAAAAACAGGCCAAAATATTTTGGTCATCGACGACTTGGCCGACCGGCCCCATCGCTGCAAGTTGTTGCTTGATCAAAACCTGGGTCGCCAGCCGCAAGACTATCAGGGTCTGGTGCCTGCACACTGCCAGGTGCTCACTGGCCCGCGCTACGCCTTGTTACGCCCTGAGTTTGCCACACTGCGCACGTACAGCTTGCAGCGCCGCCAATCCCAGCCTGCCTTGCGCCAATTGCTCATCACCATGGGAGGTGTGGATCAACCCAACGCCACCGGGCAGGTGCTGCAAGCCCTTAAAACCTGCGCATTGCCGCCAGCGTGCCGCATCACCGTGGTCATGGGCTTGACGGCACCCTGGCTGCAAAACGTGCGTGAACTGGCGGCTCAGATGCCCTGGCCCACCGAAGTGGCGGTCAACGTCGACGACATGGCCCAGCGCATGGCCGATAGTGATCTGGCGATTGGTGCAGCGGGCAGCACGTCGTGGGAGCGGTGCTGTTTGGGCTTGCCGACTTTGATGGTGGTGCTGGCTGAAAATCAACAGTTTGGTGCCCAAGCCATGGAAGCCGCACACGCAGCCCGTTTGATTGGGGCAGTGAGCGATATTGCGATGCAACTGTCATTGGCAGTTGCTGAACTGATCAAGTCAGAGCGCCAGAGCCGAATGAGCCTAGCCGCCAGTGCGATCACCGATGGGCGGGGCGTTGACATAATCCTGAAGGCCATGGGAGTAATCGATGCCTGACTCAACCCCTATGCCATCGCATATTCGGCCCATGGTTTATGCTGACCTAGAGCGCGTGCTGGCCTGGCGCAACCACCCAGATGTTCGGCGCTACATGTACACCCAGCATGAAATCACGTTGGATGAACATCAGCGCTGGTATGAACGTACCTTGTCAGACCCGAAAAAGCACTTACTGATTTTTGAAGTGAACCAACAACCCCTGGGGTTCGTGAGCTTCAACGAGACGGGAAACGGTGGCATTGCCGATTGGGGTTTTTATGTGGCACCGAATGCGCCCAAAGGCAGCGGTCGGCAACTTGGCCGCGCAGCGCTCAGCCACGCCTTCACCCAGCTAAAGCTTCACAAAGTCTGCGGCCAAGCACTGGCGTATAACCAGCGATCCATCCTGTTTCACCAATCACTGGGTTTTCAGCAGGAAGGCATGTTGCGCGATCAGCATTTTGATTGCGAGCGGTATCACCATGTCATTTGCTTTGGGCTGCTGTCGCATGAATGGCAACCCAGCGCATAAGACACAAGAGAGAACCCCATGTCGAATCATCCCAGTATCACGATAGAGGGTCAGCGCATCGCCGTTGACGGCCCTCCTTACGTCATCGCCGAAATGTCCGCCAACCACAACGGCAACATTGAAACCGCCTTCAAAATCATCGAAGCCGCCAAACAAGCCGGTGCCGATGCCGTAAAGTTGCAAACCTACCGACCCGACACGATCACGCTGAACTGCGACTCAGAAGACTTTCGTATCCACGGTGGACTGTGGGACGGCCGCACGCTTTACGAGCTGTACCAAGAAGCTCACATGCCGTGGGAGTGGCATGCCCCGCTGTTTGCTCACGCCCGAGAACTTGGCATCACCATCTTCAGCTCTCCGTTTGACAACACCGCCGTTGACCTGTTGGAAGACCTGAACGCGCCGGCCTACAAGATTGCGTCCTTCGAAGCCGTTGACCCGGCGCTGATCAAATACGTGGCCAGCACCGGCAAACCCATGATCATTTCCACCGGCATGGCCGATGTGCAAGAAATTCAGGAGGCGATTGATGCAGCCCGTGAAGGCGGTTGCAAAGAGCTGGCCATACTGCACTGCGTCAGCGGCTACCCGGCCCCGGCAGCAGACTACAACCTGCGCACGATCCCCGACATGATCAAGCGCTTTGGCCTAGTCACCGGCTTGTCAGACCACACCCTGGATAACACCACCGCCATCACTAGCGTGGCCATGGGAGCATCCATCATCGAAAAACATTTCACCCTCGACCGAAGCGGCGGCGGGCCGGACGACATTTTTTCGCTGGAACCTGCTGACCTGGCTGCCTTATGCCGCGATTGCAACACGGCATGGCAAGCACTGGGACAGGTGGACTACGGCCGCCAATCGAGCGAACTGAGTAATGTGAAGTTCCGCCGTTCGCTTTACTTTGTGAAGGACTTGAAGGCGGGCGATGTGATTACTGCGGATGCCGTCCGAAGTGTGCGGCCAGGGTTTGGTGCAGCACCGAAAGACCTTGGTGACATCATAGGCAGGCGAATAAGATCAGAGGTGGTGGCCTGCACGCCGGTGCTTGTGAAGAATTTATATTGAGGGTCATGCGCCCCATGACTGAACGGCTCTCCCTTTGCCTCATCGTCAAGGACGAGGCCGATATGCTGCCCGGTTTTCTGGCCAGCGTCAGCGGTTTGTGGGATGAACTGATAGCGGTAGATACCGGCTTGGTTGATGCCACAGCAGAGTTGCTGCGTCACGCCGGAGCCAAGGTTCTGCATCGCCCGTGGACGCAGGATTTTGCAGCGGCGCGCAATCATTCGCTCGACGCTGCGAGTGGAGATTGGATTCTGGTGCTGGACGCCGACGAGCGCTGTTCGCCTGAGTTTGTGACCGAGGCTCGTGCGCTACTGTGCCGGGCCGACGTGGGCGCCGCAACCGTGCAGATGCGCAACGTGCGCGAGGACGGTCATGTG
>CAIYNH010000005.1 GCA_903927495.1 uncultured beta proteobacterium | reverse complement strand
GCGCATTCCTTTTGTCTTTGAACTGCGCGACATGTGGCCGGAGTCAATCAAGGCCGTGGGGGCGATGAAAGACTCAGCCGCTATTCGGTTCCTGGAGCGCGTCGAGATGTTCCTCTACCGCAAGGCCAGCAGGATCGTGACTGTAACGCATGCGTTTCGCGACACACTAATGCGCCGGGGCATCGACGGCAGCAAGATCGACGTCGTGACCAATGGCGTGGACCTGAGCCACTTTGCGCCCCAAGCCAAAGACCGACAACTGGTTGAACAACTAGGGTTGCAGGGCATGTTTGTCGCCGGCTACATCGGCACCCACGGCATGGCTCATGCGCTGGAGACATTGCTTGAGGCTGCAGCCGCGCTGCAGCAGATGCTCGGTGCGGAGAATGTGCGTCTTCTATTCTTGGGCGACGGTGCGCGTAAGGCGGCAATAGCAACCCAGGCTCAAGCGATGGGCTTGCGCAACGTCTTGTTTCTGGAATCCGTACCCAAGGATCAAGTCGTGCGCTACTGGTCAGTGCTGGACGTCTCCATTATTCATCTGCGCAACACCGAGTTGTTTACCACGGTGATTCCGTCCAAGCTGTTTGAGTGCATGGGCATGGGCCTTCCGGTGCTGCATGGGGTTGCCGGTGAATCAGCAGAAATTGTGCGTCGTGAACAAGTGGGCGAAGTCTTCGAGTCCGAGAATGCCCAGCAATTGGTGGCGGGCTTGCTGCGCATGCGAGACCAGCCAATTGCTTACGCCAGCTTCCAGCAAAGCGGACTTGCTGCGGCACAACGTTATGACAGAAAGAACCTCGCACTGCAGATGCTGCAAGTGTTTAAAGGTATGCTCAAAGGATGATGCAAAAGAAAAAGATCATGCTGGTCTTTGGTACCCGACCCGAGGCCATCAAGATGGCGCCGCTGTACCACGCACTCAAAGCTTTGCCAGACGAATTTGAGACCCAGTTGTGCGTTACAGCCCAGCACCGCCAGATGCTCGACCAGGTGTTGAAGGTTTTCGAGATCAAGCCCGACATTGACCTGAATTTGATGAAACCGGGGCAAGATTTATTTGACGTCACAGCGGGCGTCTTGCACGGCATGCGTGATGTGTTGCAGTCACACAAGCCCGATGCCCTGCTGGTGCATGGCGACACATCCACTACCTTGGCTGCAGCAATGGCCGCCTTTTACCTTGGCGTGCCGGTAGGGCACGTAGAGGCCGGTTTGCGCACGCACGATTTGCAAGCACCCTTCCCCGAAGAATTCAACCGTCAGGTGGCCAGCAAACTCACAAAATGGCACTTTGCCCCAACAGACTTTAGCCGGAAAAACTTGCTGGCCGAGCGCGTGCCGGAAGCCAGCATCACCGTTACCGGCAATACGGTGATCGATGCGCTGTTCTGGGTGCTGAATCGCATTGACGCTGACGCACAGCGCAGCCAGGCCATTGCACCTTTCTTGAGCGCTCAGTTGAAATTTGATTGGCGCAATCAGCGCTTTGTTTTGATGACCGGACACCGGAGAGAGAATTTTGGTGATGGCTTTTTGCAGATATGTCATGCGCTGAAGGACCTGGCAGCCCGTTACCCGGCTGTGAAATTTGTTTACCCGGTTCATTTGAACCCCAATGTGCAGCAACCAGTGAACGCGATTCTGGCAGACTTGCCGAATGTGCATTTGATCGCGCCGCTGGACTACGAGCCCTTTGTCTATTTGCTCAAGCACAGCCACATTGTGCTGACCGACAGCGGCGGCATTCAGGAAGAAGCTCCAAGTCTGGGTAAACCTGTGTTGGTAATGCGCGACGTGACCGAGCGGCCGGAGGCTATTGAAGCCGGTACTGTACGTTTGGTGGGCGCAGACAGGAGTCGTATTGTGACCAATGTGACCGAACT
>CAIYNH010000004.1 GCA_903927495.1 uncultured beta proteobacterium | reverse complement strand
CTGTTGATTGACCCCAAAAAATATACTTGCCGCATGTCTGCCACACCGATCCATGATCCAACCCGTCCGCCGATGGCAGATGCCATCACCGAGACCAAAAATACCACCTGCTACATGTGCGCCTGCCGCTGCGGTATCCGGGTGCATTTGCGCAATGGTGAGGTTCGGTACATCGAGGGCAACCCCGATCACCCGTTGAACCAGGGAGTTATCTGCGCCAAGGGATCCTCGGGCATCATGAAGCAGTACTCGCCTGCTCGCCTGACCAAGCCACTGCTGCGAAAAAAGGATGCTGAGCGTGGAGATTCCCAGTTTGAAGAAATCGAATGGGAAACCGCGTTCTCCATGTTGACTGATCGCCTGGGCCACCTGCGCGCCACCGATCCCAAGAAATTTGCCCTGTTTACCGGTCGTGATCAGATGCAGGCTCTCACGGGATTGTTCGCCCGCCAGTTTGGCACCCCAAATTACGCGGCTCACGGAGGTTTTTGCTCGGTCAACATGGCTGCAGGCATGATTTACACCATCGGCGGCTCATTTTGGGAGTTTGGCGGCCCCGATCTTGAGCGCTCCAAGCTGTTTGTGATGATCGGCACGGCTGAAGACCACCACTCAAACCCCATGAAGCGCGAACTCTCCAAGTTCAAACGTAATGGTGGGCGCTTTATATCGATCAATCCTGTGCGCACCGGCTATTCGGCCATTGCCGACGAATGGGTGCCCATCAAACCCGGCACCGACGGTGCATTGCTGCTGGCGCTAATTCACGAGCTTATCAAACTGGGTCTATACGATCGCGAGTTTCTGGCACGCTACACCAATGCCGGTCAATTGGTCAATCAGGACGGTGCCAGTGACGAATTCGGTATGTTCCTGCGCGAAGCCGATGCCCACATTTCCAACCCACTACGTCCAGCCAATTTCAAATGGTGGGATCGTCATACCAACCAAAGCGTGACTGACCATGCTGAGGGGGCTGATCCGGCCCTCTTGGGGCGCTTTAAATTACCCGACGGCACTGCTGCCGTGCCCGCTTTTCAACTGCTCGAGGAGCGTGTCAAGGCCTACACCCCAGATTGGGCTGAAGTTGTTACCGGCATACCGGCCGCCACCATTCGGCGCCTGGCGCATGAGATGGGCATCACTGCGCGTGATCAAAAAATTGAATTGCCTATTGCCTGGACTGACAGTTGGGGTAAGCGCCATAGTTCCGTTACCGGCAACCCGGTATCTTTCCATGCCATGCGTGGTCTGGCTGCGCATTCGAATGGTTTCCAAACCATCCGCTCGCTCTCCATCCTGATGTCACTGCTGGGCACAATCGACCGGCCGGGTGGTTTCAGGCACAAAGCGCCGTATCCTCGTGCGGTGCCGCCCAACGCCCGGCCACCCAAAGGCCCACAAGATGTCAAGCCAAACACCCCGTTGGGTGGTGCACCGCTGGGCTGGCCTGAGAGTCCCGATGATCTATTTGTTGATGAGCAAGGTCAGCCAGTACGTATCGATAAGGCTTTCTCGTGGGAGCACCCGCTCTCAGCGCACGGCCTGATGCACAACGTCATCACCAACGCCTGGCGCGGCGACCCTTACCGTATTGACACCTTGCTGATCTTCATGGCCAACATGGCGTGGAATTCGACCATGAACACCTCTGACGTGCGCAAAATGCTCAATGACAAGCACACTGAGGGTGAGCAGGCGGGAGATTACAAGATACCTTTCTTGGTTGTCTGCGATGCCTTCCAGTCGGAAATGACAGCCTTTGCCGATTTGATATTGCCCGATACCACCTACCTTGAGCGTAACGATACCATGTCGATGCTGGATCGGCCCATTTCTGAATTTGACGGCCCGGTGGACGCGGTCCGTGTGCCAGTGGTTACACCCAAAGGACAATGCAAACCTTTTCAGGAAGTCTTGGTCGAGTTGGCAGGTCGACTTAAATTGCCCGCTTTCACGCAGGCTGATGGCACGCGCAAATACAAGGGTTACACCGACTTCATCGTCAATTACGAAACCGCACCCGGTTCGGGCATTGGCTTTTTGGCGGGCTGGCGTGGCAAAAGCGGTGAAAAGTCGATGCGTGGCGAACCCAACCCCAATCAGTGGGAGATGTACGCCAAAAACAATTGCAACTTCCACTTTGAGATGCCGGTTGAACACCAGTACATGCGCAACTGGAACCAGGGCTATATGGACTGGGCGCAAAGCGTCGGCATTCGACGCGACAAAGACCCCATCGTCATCCATATATATTCCGAATTTCTACAAGGTTTTCGCCGTGCAGCGCAGGGGAAACGTGTCGGCAAACAGCCGCCAGATCACCTGCGAAAACGAGTCGAGACTTACTTTGATCCACTCCCTTTTCACTATGTGCCGCTCGAAGAGCAGGCATCGGACACCGCCAAATACCCGCTTAACGCAATCACTCAGCGACCCATGGCGATGTACCACTCTTGGGACTCGCAAAACGCTTGGCTTCGCCAGATTCACTCGCACAACTACCTGATGGTCAACACCAAGACTGCCCAAGCACAAGGCATTGCCGATGGTGGCTGGATGTGGGTGGAGTCCCAATGGGGCAAGGTGCGCTGCATGTGCCGCTACTCGGAAGCGGTGGAGCCTGGCACGGTCTGGACCTGGAACGCTATTGGAAAATCAGCCGGTGCCTGGAATCTGTCCACCGATGCCAACGAATCACAACTCGGCTTTTTGCTCAACCATCTGATCTCTGAGGTGCTGCCGCCATCATCTGCCGGGGCTGCCATTTCCAACTCCGATCCCATCACCGGTCAAGCCGCCTGGTATGACGTGAAAGTGCGTATCTACAAAGCGCAGCAAGGCGAGCCAGAAGCTACTTCTCCCCAGTTCAAAGCCATGACACCCTTGCCCGGTATGCAACAAACGCCCCCCCGTAGGCAGGCTTATTTCGCTGGAAAGGGAGAGTTGAAATGACACAACTCGCACTTGTCATCGATCTTAACGTGTGTGTCGGCTGTCATGCCTGTGTGACCAGTTGCAAACAGTGGAATACCTCGGGCAGCGCTGGTGCGCTGGTTGACCTGAATCCCTATGCGGCCGAGCCGAACGGCACTTTTTTCAACCGGGTGCAAACCTTTGAAGTAGGTGAGTTCCCCAATACACAAACGGTCCACTTTCCCAAGTCGTGCCTGCACTGTGAAGACCCGCCCTGTGTGCCGGTGTGCCCCACGGGTGCCAGCTACAAACGTGCCGAGGACGGCATTGTGCTGGTGGACTACGACAAGTGCATCGGCTGCAAATACTGTAGTTGGTCTTGCCCCTACGGTGCGCGTGAGTTCGATGAAAATCGCAAGGTCATGACCAAGTGCACCTTGTGTGTTGACCGAATTTCCGATGTCACGATTCCTGAGCCTCAACGCAAACCCTCGTGTGTGATCGCCTGTCCGTCCAACGCCCGGTTGTTCGGCGACATTCATGACCCCGAGTCTGAGGTGTCACAAGC
Organism: uncultured beta proteobacterium; assembly: GCA_903927495.1. Classification (GTDB taxonomy): domain Bacteria; phylum Pseudomonadota; class Gammaproteobacteria; order Burkholderiales; family Burkholderiaceae_C; genus Rhodoferax. The sequence continues at coordinate 1,940 of CAIYNH010000004.1, read as the reverse complement.
CATTGCAGAGCGCGGTGGCTACCAGCTTATGCCCGAGTGGGGCACACGCCCGGCCAATCATTACCTGCCACGCCGCAAAACCGAAATACGAATTCATCCCGAAGACCTTGTACGCGTGGACAACCCGCTCAAGATCGACGGCAAAAAGCTCGAACTCAACCAGCGTGACCTGGGACGCGAAGACTTTGCCACCTGATACTCAGACATACACACTATGCAACCTGCTTTTTCTGTCATATTTCTAACCACCCTGTGTGGTGCGGCTCAAGGGCTGTTTTTGGCAATCTTCGCAACCGAGCTGACAGGCCCACTAGCAGCCCCGGACAGCCAGCGGTTCCTGATTGCTGCAACTACGGTCTCTCTCATTCTTAGCGGCTTAGGGCTGCTGGCTTCGTTCTTCCATTTGGGTCACCCCGAACGCGCCTGGCGCTCGGCCGCCATGTGGCGTACCTCATGGCTTTCGCGAGAAGTGATTTTTCTGCCGGTGTTCATGGCGGGGTTATTGGTCTATGCCTGCGCGCATTACCTCAGTCTAGGTAGCACTTTGCTTATAGGTGCTATTACTGTGATAGCGTGCTTTGCTTTGTTCATAAGCACGGCAATGGTTTATGCTTCAGTGCGTTTTCTACAGGAGTGGGCCAGCCCGTTGACTCTGGTGAACTACCTGCTGCTGGGTTGTGCCTCAGGTTTCACCCTTGCCACAGTGCTGGCATCCATACTGGGAATGTCCACGCTGGTTACGCCCTACGCGCTGGCAGCGGCTGGGGTGACTTTGCTGGGGTGGGTTACGCGAGCGGCATCACTGGTGCGTAATGCCCACCTCAAGCCCAAGTCAACGCTGCAAAGTGCCATTGGTATCAAGCACCCGCGCATCGTTCAAAAGGCACAAGGGTTCATGGGGGGCTCATTCAACACGCGTGAGTTTTTTCACGGTCACAGTGCAGAGATGCGACGGTCGGTCAAGTGGATTTTTTTGATAAGCGTTTTTCCACTGCCGGTGCTGTTGCTGTGGTTGGGTTTAAACGCAACATCGACGCTAACGCTGTTCATGGCATTTTTCGTCCAATACGTCGGCTTGTTGGCTGAGCGCTGGTTCTTTTTTGCCCAAGCCAACCATCCGCAAAATTTGTACTATCAAACCATTTCCTGAGCACCCCTGTATGCAACTTCTGCATTTGCCAGCTCCGCCTACTTTGTTTCGCTTAGGTTTGGTATTGATCACCACCCTGTTATTTACTCTACCGGCCTTGGCTGCCGACAGCGTAGTACCCACCAGCACCATGCCCTGGTGGTTTTGGCCGCTGGCCTTGTTTGTGACTTGTTTTTTGATCGGCATCGTGGCGGTGCCAGCAGGCATCGGTGGGGGCACCCTGTTTGTTCCCATCATTGGTGGTTTTTTCCCGTTTCACCTTGACTTTGTACGCGGTGCCGGCTTATTGGTGGCACTGGCCAGTGCACTGGCCGCAGGCCCCATGCTGCTGCGGGGTGGTTTGTCCAGTTTACGATTGGCATTGCCACTGGCATTGCTTGCCAGTATGAGTTCAATTGTTGGTGCCTTGCTGGGCTTGGCACTGCCAGCCTCGGTGATTCAGACCGCCTTGGGACTGATCGTGCTGGGAATCGTGACGCTGATGTTTGTCTCCAAAAAATCAGAGTTTCCCCACGTAGCACAGCCAGACCGATTGTCGTCTGCCCTGAAAATTCACGGTGTGTTTATTGACGGAGCTTCGGGCCAAGCCATTAACTGGCAGGTTCACCATACACCACTTGGTCTGGTGCTCTTCCTCGCCATTGGAGTAATGGCGGGAATGTTTGGCATTGGTGCAGGCTGGGCCAATGTGCCTGCCCTCAATTTGCTGATGGGGGCCCCACTGAAAGTTTCTGCTGGCACTTCTGGACTGGTTCTGTCGCTAGTTGATTCGTCCGCTGCATGGGTCTAT
>CAIYNH010000003.1 GCA_903927495.1 uncultured beta proteobacterium | reverse complement strand
GCCAAAAAGATGCTCGATGAGGTGCTGGCGGTGCTGAAAACCTGACCGGTTTTAGCTAGGCATCGCTGGATGTGGACAGGGAAAAAGGGACAGTGATCACTGTCCCTTTTTTTATTAGGGAAAACATAGCTTACACAAGCTGACAATCGAGAGAAAATTCGTCTTTTAGTTCAATACTTGGAGAGTGACCATGACCGACCGCATCTGGCTTAAGAGCTACCCCCCGGGTGTACCTGCTGACATTGACGTTGGCCGTTACGCCTCGATGGTGGAGATGATGGAGGAAAGCTTTAAGAAGTTTGCTGACCGCAGTGCCTACAGTTTCATGGGCAAAGAGCAAACCTACAAGCAGGTGGATGAACTGAGCCGTACCTTTGGCGTTTACCTGCAGGGACTGGGCTTGACCAAGGGCGACCGGGTGGCGGTGATGATGCCCAATGTGCTGCAGTACCCTATCGCGGTCGCTGGCATTTTGCGTGCGGGCTACACGCTGGTCAATGTCAACCCCTTGTACACGCCGCGTGAGTTGGAGCATCAATTGAAGGATTCGGGTGCCAAAGCCATCGTGATTCTGGAGAATTTTGCCGCGACTCTTGAAAAATGCCTGGCCGCCACGCCGATCAAACACATTGTGTTGTGTGCCATGGGCGACCAATTGGGTTTTCTCAAGGGCGCTTTGGTGAATTACGTCGTGCGCAACGTCAAGAAAATGGTGCCGACGTTTAACTTGCCCACAGCCGTTCGTTTCAACGCCGCAATCGCCAATGCCAGCAAGGGTACGTTAAAAAAGGTGGTGGTTAAGCCAGACGATGTGGCGGTGCTGCAGTACACCGGAGGCACCACCGGGGTCTCCAAAGGTGCGGTGCTGTTGCATCGCAATCTGGTGGCCAATCTGTTACAGGCTGATGCATGGTTTGCGCCGGTGTTGAAGAAAATTCCCGAGGGTGAGCAGATGACCGAGGTCTGCGCTTTGCCGCTGTACCACATCTTTGCTTTTACGGTGGACATGATGCTGTCGATGCGCATCGGCGGGAAACTGATTTTGATTCCTAATCCGCGCGACATGGGGGCGGTGCTGGCGGAGTTGGCCAAACACAAGATTCACGTCTTTCCGGCAGTAAATACCCTGTTCAATGGTTTGGCCAACCATCCTGACTTCAAAAAGGTTAACTGGAGCAGTTTGCTGGTATCAGCGGGCGGCGGCACCGCAGTGCAAAGCTCGGTTGCCAAGCTCTGGCTGGAAAAAACCGGCTGCTCCATTTGTGAGGGCTATGGCTTGAGCGAAACCTCGCCAATTGCCACCTCAAACCCGGTTACTGCCACCGAGTATTCCGGCACCATTGGCGTTCCGGTGCCAAGCACTTGGGTCAAATTGCTGGACGACGATGGCAACGAGGTGGCTCCAGGTCAATCGGGTGAGATCGCGATCAAAGGCCCGCAAGTGATGGCTGGCTACTGGCAACGTCCGGACGAAACCGCCAAGGTCATGACCGCAGACGGTTATTTCAAATCGGGTGATGTCGGCGTTGTGGATGACCGTGGCTTTTTCAGAATTGTGGATCGCAAGAAAGACATGATCCTGGTGAGTGGTTTCAACGTGTTCCCAACCGAACTCGAAGATGTGGTGTCGCAACTCGACGGGGTGATGGAGTGCGCCTGCGTTGGCGTGCCCGATGAAAAGGCCGGTGAAGCCGTAAAACTGGTAATTGTCAAGAAAAATCCCGAACTCACGGAAGCACAGGTGCGGGCTTTCTGCAAGGAAAACCTGACCGGCTACAAACAACCCAAAGTGGTCGAGTTCCGCACTGAATTGCCAAAAACCCCGGTCGGTAAAATTTTGCGGCGTGAACTGCGCAACAAGTAAGCATTGCGAGCGTCTTGAGTACCATCGCCATTCTGAGTGCCCTGCTCGATGAGCAAAGGGGCCTGCTTGAGCAGTTGAGCAATCCGCAGAAAATAAAACGCGCTGGCCGTACTTTTTGGTGCGGCGAGTGGTGCGGACATGATGTGGTGCTGGCGCTGACCAAGATTGGCAAGGTGGCTGCCGCGACCACCACCACCTGCTTGATGGAAGCCTTTGGTGTCAAATGCGTGTTGTTTACCGGTGTGGCGGGTGGTATTGGCAGCGGTGTCAAGGTGGGTGATGTGGTGGTAGCCAATGCCTTCATTCAACACGACATGGATTCAAGCCCGCTGTTTGCGCGCTACCAGATACCCTTGTATGACTGCGCGACTCTGGCCTGCGATGTTGCCTTGACTGCTCTACTTTTGGAAGCTGCTAGTGCAGGACTGACGGGGGTTGGAGACCATTTTCATCATGAAAATTTGCTTGGAAAACCAGATATTCATACCGGCTTGATCGCCAGTGGCGACCGGTTTGTGTCTAGCGCTCAAGATGCCGCAGGCGTATTGACTGGTCTGCAATCGGCCGGTTTTGAACCATTGGCTGTTGAAATGGAAGGTGCTGCGGTGGCCCAAGTGTGCCGGGATTATGGTGTGCCCTTTGCGGCCGTGCGTACCATTTCAGACCGCGCTGATGATGCCGCACACGTCGACTTTTCTGCCTTTGTGCAGCAGGTAGCCAGCCCCTATGCCCTGGCCATGGTCAGTGAGTTTATCAAAATGCTACCGAAAACGTAGCTGATAACGCTTGTGACACAAGCGTTGTAGCTATTTTTACTTGAGCCAACCACGTTTTCTGAAGTACCACATGGGCACCAGAGCGCTGGCCACCATTAATGTCACGGTGTATGGGTAGCTCCAGCCTGCCAAAAATTCAAGCTCTGGAAATTTCAGGTTCATTCCATAGACGCTGGCGATCAGTGTCGGCGGAAGCAGGGCGACGCTCGCCACAGAAAAAATCTTGATGATTTTGTTCTGATTGATATTGATAAAACCGACCGTCGCATCCATCAAAAAGTT
>CAIYNH010000002.1 GCA_903927495.1 uncultured beta proteobacterium | reverse complement strand
CACGCTGGCTGCCGCCATGTCGTCCACGTACAGAAACTCACGCCGCGGTGTACCGCTGCCCCAGATTGTGACGCTGGGCGCGTGCGTGACCTTGGCTTCGTGGAAGCGCCGGATCAGCGCAGGGATAACGTGCGAATTTTCCGGGTGGTAGTTGTCACCGGGGCCGTAAAGGTTGGTCGGCATGACGCTGCGGTAGTCGACGCCGTACTGCCGGTTGTAGCTCTCGCACAACTTGATGCCAGCGATCTTGGCAATGGCATAGGGCTCGTTGGTGGGCTCCAGCACACCCGTCAGCAGCGCATCTTCACGCATGGGCTGCGGTGCGAGCTTGGGATAAATGCAACTCGACCCCAAAAACAGCAATTTGCGTACACCGGCACGCCAGGCTTGGTGAATCACGTTGGACTGCACCATCAGGTTCTCGTAGATGAACTCAGCCGGGTACGTGTTGTTGGCATGGATGCCACCGACCTTGGCCGCTGCCATATAAACCTGATCGGGCTTTTCCGCCTGAAAAAAATCACGTACCGCAATCTGGTCCGTGAGGTCAAGCTCGGCGCGCGTGCGGGTGATGATGTCGGTCTGTCCTCGCTGGTGCAAAGCGCGCACGATGGCCGAACCGACCATGCCGCGGTGGCCAGCGACAAAGATTCGGGTCTGCGTCATGCGGATACTCCCCCGACATTCATCACCGGAGCAGAAAACACCGGCGCATCCAGCAGCGCCCTGCCCGACAGATCCTTGGCTGAAATCAGCGGCGCAAGCCCGGTCAGCGGCCAGTCAACTGCCAGCGTTGGATCGTTCCAGGCGATGCAGCACTCATGCTGCGGCGCGTAGTAGTCGGTCGTCTTGTAGAGGAAGTCTGCTGACTCGCTCAAGGTCAGAAAACCGTGTGCAAAACCCGGCGGAATCCACATCTGGCGTTTGTTGTCTTCGCTGAGCTCAACACCCACCCATTGGCCAAAAGTTGCAGATGCTTTTCGCAAGTCGACCGCCACGTCAAAGACAGACCCACGCACCACCCGAACCAGTTTGCCTTGCGCCTGCTCAATCTGGTAATGCAGGCCGCGCAAGACACCCCGGGCCGAACGCGAATGGTTGTCCTGCACAAAAGCGACATCCAGACCGGTGGCCTGATGAAAGGCGCTTTGATTGAAGCTTTCAAAGAAAAAACCGCGCGCGTCACCAAACACCTTGGGCTCAATCACAAGAACATCGGCAATCGCAGTGGGTATGACATTCATCTCGGTATTCAATCAAGGCTCGTAACGACTGCGCTCGACCAGCATGCGCATCAGGTACTGGCCGTAGCCATTCTTGGCCAGCGGCTGCGCAAGCTTTTGTAACTGGGCATCGTCAATAAAACCATTGCGCCAGGCGATCTCTTCAACACAGGCCACTTTCAGCCCTTGACGACGTTCCAGCGTCGCAATGAACTGGCTGGCCTCCAGCAGACTGTCGTGCGTACCGGTATCGAGCCAGGCGTAGCCACGCTTCATGATCTGCACATTGAGCTGGCCCTGTTCCAGGTAAGTCTGATTGACTGCCGTAATTTCCAGTTCACCACGCGCGCTGGGTTTGACGGCCTTGGCAATGTCCACCACCTGGTTGTCATAAAAATAGAGCCCGGTCACAGCGTAGTTGCTTTTCGGCTCCAGCGGTTTTTCTTCGATGCTGCTGGCCCTGCCCTGGGCGTCAAACGCAACCACGCCGTAGCGCTCGGGGTCTTGCACGTGGTAGGCAAAGACAGTCGCGCCATTGACTCTTGCATCGGCCCCGGCCAGCAGTGGCGCAAAGTCGTGACCATAGAAAATGTTGTCGCCCAGCACCAGCGCGCTTGGGGCATTGCCCAGAAATTTGTCGCCAATGATGAAGGCCTGCGCCAACCCGTCCGGGCTGGGCTGCACGGCGTATTGCAGGTTCAGGCCCCACTGTGACCCGTCACCCAGCAACTGCTGAAAGCGCGGCGTATCCTGCGGCGTGCTAAT
>CAIYNH010000001.1 GCA_903927495.1 uncultured beta proteobacterium | reverse complement strand
TGATGGTTAAATTCAGACATTGGAGATTACGAAATGGGTAAAAGCAAAGATGGACAAGCGCGTGGTCAATACACGCTGGAATACAAGCTCGAAGCGGTCGCTGGCCACCAATCTGTGGCAGGTTGATTTCCCAGTAAAGGTGTTTGGCGAGTTGTACCATCAGCGCTGGCTCTAATGGCACAGCCGAATCGTCGACAGCGAGGCAAGGTCTGAACAGGTCAAGTTGACGATCTTGTCTTGATTGTCTTGAGTTGTTTTCGCATTTACTCCGTTTATGATAGTGTCTTATGCAAGACAGACCTGCGTTGAAGGGTTTTTATATTTAATAATTTATGGCAGAAATTTTGAAGCAATGGATGCCGAAACGACATCTCTAGAAAGACCAGTCAAACGCGTCCGCAATAGCCAAGGAGCTTTTCAACGTTTTGTTTTGTAATTCGCATCTAGCGCCTCCTTGGTGCGCTCTTGACGCTCGTTTCGCCGTTTGTCTTCTCGTTCCATGGCCTTGCGTTTGGTATAGCCAGTACCATCGGCCCAGGCCCACCACAACATAGCCAACACAAAAGGCAACATCACCAGCCACCACGACCACATCGCCACGGGCCCTACTTCGAGATATTTCATAAGAAGCAAGAGGATGCCCAAGCCCAAGAAATACATAATTCTTTCCTTGCAAATTACAGTTCAGAGGGAAAACGCCCTTTGTCAACCACCATTTATACAATGGCGTTATACAACTCTAACTCATTCCTAAGAAAGAATTCGATGAAACGTATTTTGTTTGCCCTGATCGCTGGTGTATCAATTGCCGCACCGGCCTTGGCTGATCTGGCCCTGGCACAAAAGAAAAACTGCATGGCTTGCCATGCCATCGAAAAAAAGGTAGTCGGGCCCGCCTACAAAGAGGTAGCAAAGAAGTACGCTGGTGTGGATGCGTCGGCCAAACTGGCAACCAAAGTCATGAAAGGTGGTTCCGGCGTTTGGGGTGCAGTTCCCATGCCAGCTAACCCGCAGGTTACTCAGGCTGAGGCCGAAACTTTGGTCAAATGGGTCTTGTCAAACAAATAACGATCACTGCCAAGCACGAATAAAAGCCCGCGATTGCGGGCTTTTTATTAAGGTAATTTAGCACCCAGCGCAAGTTAGACAAGCGTCAGGTACTATCTATTTAGATAGCATCAATAGGTTTGACCCAATTGACCCAAAATGGCTGGATTTTCCAGGGTAGAGGTATCCTGAGTGATGTTTTCACCCTTGGCCAGTGAGCGCAGCAGGCGGCGCATGATCTTGCCTGAGCGAGTCTTGGGAAGGTTCTCACCAAAGCGGATGTCCTTCGGCTTGGCAATCGGACCGATCTCTTTAGCCACCCAGTCCCGCAACTCTTTGGCAATGGCCTTCGCCTCGTCACCTGTGGGGCAACCGCGCTTAAGTACCACAAAGGCACAAATTGCTTCGCCAGTCAAATCATCGGGGCGCCCAACCACTGCAGCTTCAGCCACCAGATCAGTCTTGGAGACCAATGCTGACTCAATTTCCATGGTGCCCATACGGTGACCTGACACATTCAATACGTCATCAATGCGGCCAGTGATACGGAAATAGCCACGGTCAATGCTGCGCACAGCACCGTCACCCGCGAGGTAATACGTGCCACCCATTTCGGCGGGGAAATAGCTGCTCTTGAAACGCTCAGGATCATTCCAGATGGTCCGGATCATCGAGGGCCAGGGGCGCTTGACGACCAGCATACCGCCCGAACCATTGGGCACATCGTGACCAGCTTCGTCCACAATAGCGGCCATGATGCCGGGCAGGGGCAAGGTGCAGCTACCGGGCACCAACGGTGTCGCACCCGGCAGTGGCGTGATCATGTGACCACCGGTTTCGGTTTGCCAGAAGGTGTCCACAATTGGGCATTTTTCATGACCAATGTTTTTGTAGTACCACATCCAGGCTTCAGGGTTGATCGGTTCACCAACCGAACCCAAAATGCGCAAGCTTGACAGGTCTGAGCGATCTGGATGAACTTTTTCGTCAGACTCTGCCGATTTGATGAGCGAACGAATGGCGGTCGGTGCGGTGTAGAAAATACTGCACTTGTGACGCTCAATCATTTGCCAGAAGCGGCCGGCATTCGGGTAAGTCGGGATACCTTCAAAAATGATTTGCGTAGCACCTGCTGCCAGGGGACCGTAACCGACGTAGGCGTGACCGGTGATCCAGCCGATGTCGGCAGTACACCAGAACACATCATCTGCGCGCAAGTCGAAAGTCCAATCCATGGTGAGCTTAGCCCACAGCAAAAAGCCACCAGTGGAATGCTGAACGCCCTTTGGCTTGCCAGTGGAACCCGAAGTAAACAAAATAAACAGGGGATGCTCGGCACCCACCATCACGGGTGCACATTCCGTGCTTTGACCCGCCAAGGCTTGTGTAAACGTGATGTCACGGCCTTCAACCATATTGCAGGGGCTGGCAGTGCGCTCAAACACAAATACGGTCTTGATCGACTCGCAACCACCCAGGCCCAAACCTTCATCAACAATTGCCTTTAATGGCAATTGCTTGCCACCGCGCATCTGGAAGTTGGCGGTAACTACCGCTACTGCGCCTGCGTCAATAATACGTTCCTGGAGGGCCTTGGCAGAAAAACCACCAAACACCACGCTGTGTGTGGCACCAATGCGGGCGCAAGCTTGCATCGCGATCACGCCTTCGAGGGTCATGGGCATGTAAATCAGGACCCGGTCACCCTTTTGAATGCCACGGGCCTTCAGGCCATTGGCAAATTGACTGACTTTAGCCAGCAACTCTTTGTAAGTGGTTTTGGTGACAGCACCATCGTCAGCTTCAAAAATCACTGCCACCTTGTTTTCATTGGCGGTACCCATGTGCTTGTCAAGGCAATTCGCTGAGGCATTGAGTTCGCCGTCATCAAACCACTTGTAGAAAGGGGCGTTGGATTCGTCCAGGGTCTTGGTAAAAGGCTTGTCCCAAACGACGTTTTCACGCGCTAGGCGAGCCCAGAAACCTTCAAAATCGTTGGCAGCTTCAGCGCACAGGGCGTCATAGCCTTCCATACCGGAAATGCGGGCGGCCTTGACAACAGCCTCGCTGGGTGGGAATACACGGTTTTCAACCAACACGGATTCAATAGCAGACGGTTGTGTGCTCACGGATAAATCTCCTCTAGTTAAACAAATTCAGCCCGGTAATTAAACAAATTCAACCCAATAATGTCACGGCTGGCACTTACAAGCCACTGACTGACACTGACTTGACGAGTCAGCCACCTAAAATGACACTGCATCCACTCTACCTCAATTCAACATGGATCTTCCCCCACTCACGACAAGCAAACCCTTGCGACCGATTCCCCGATTGATTTTTGCCAGTCGCTGGCTCCAGTTGCCGCTGTATTTGGGGTTGATTGCTGCGCAAGGCGTGTATGTGTTCCACTTTTGGGTAGAACTGGTCCATCTTCTAGAAGCTGCTTTTGGTAGTCAGGCGGCACTTCAGGCTCTGATTGATGGCATTGGCTACAAGTCAGATGTGGAAATTGTTCACCTGAACGAAACCGTCATCATGCTGGTGGTACTGGGGCTCATTGATGTGGTGATGATTTCCAACCTGCTGATCATGGTGATCGTGGG